>JBIJBH010000083.1:0-10455 GCA_044345315.1 Lysobacteraceae bacterium | reverse complement strand
TTCCGTTCTTCATCCATTTCTCTTTCTTTTCTTGCGAATTCTGATTCAGGTATCGCATTTGATTTTGGTACGGACGAAGTCGCAGTCTGAGAGTGATCCGGCTCGTCAAGAGCAATTACTGCTGGCAAAATATCATCTGAGAATTTTTCCCTCCATTGCCAGTTAATTCCACCATCCCTGCTGATGAGCAAGAAACCATCATTACTAACGACTGCTACCTGCCGCCCATCAGCTGATATAGCAACTCCATTGAGAACACTGCTGATTCCAGCGTCTCTCGCTATCCAGTGTTGACCGCCGTCCTCACTTATCAATACGGTGCCAGCATCCCCCACCGCAATGATCCGTTGTCCATCTGCAGACATCGCGACTCCATGCAAGTTGCGCTGCACGGTCGGCAATCGTTCAATGGCGTTGCGCTCGATCGGGTACTTCCACCAGTCCAGTCCGACCAGCGGTTGCCCGACAGGCGCCGGTGCCTGCGTCCAGGCCACGATCGTGGTCAGCAGGAAGAGAATGCAGGCCGTGCCGATCCAAGCACCACGGCGGCGCAAGGCGGGTCGTGCAGGTTTGTCTTGAGATACGTCCATATGCCCCTGTCCCTGAGCCGAGCGAGAACGTCATGGGGCTCGGGGGCGTCCGCCCCTGCACAGGCCTGGCCATGGTTTGCTCGGCGATGCTGATTCGTCTTGGCGATCCTAGCAGCGACGGCAGGCACCCTGTAACCAAGCAGTCCACAGCCCTCTTCCAAAGGGCGCCGCCTCTCTGATTGGCCGCCCCAAGAGCCCCGTCGCTGGATCGTTGTGCCTCGACCCTTTCTCGCATTCCATTGTGACGAGCGCCCCTTTCGCGGCCGCCCTGTGCCGTGCCCGCGGGTCCAGCCAAGGGTTAGGGCCAGGCCACCAATCCGATACCCACCAATTACGCTACGCTGCGATATCACCCCTTGGTCAGTTTTGACGTCACATCCCCCACCCGCGCCATTTTCTTGCAGAAAGCCTTTCGGTCGCGATTCGCGGCCATCGCGTCACGCGATGGCGTTGCGGTCCGCCTGCGGCTGTACCGCGCAAACGCGGATCCACGTCAACCGCCTGCGCCTCGTCGATCGCGATGGTCGCACTCGGGGCATCCGACACAGCCGCAACCGCTGGGGTTGCGTGTTTCGGCCCCGGGATTCGGCAGCGCTACAGGTGATTCGGAGATGGCGAGCAAGCGCTGCGGTCTCCAGCCCGGACGATCTCCGGTCGGCGCCGACTAGTCCATCGATCCGACAGGTCTTCGCTCAAGACGGATGGCCTGCTCAGGACACGCCGACATGCACAAGCCGCAGGCGCGGCATGCGTCCGGCTGGACGACTTCGGCCTGACGCCAACCGTGAGCGAAGCCCTTCAGTGTTCCGATCAGGCTCAAGCCATGGCGCTCGTTCTTCGGCAGCCGGAAGATCGTAAACACCTCGTAGGGACACGCCTCGACGCAAGGTCCCTTGCCTTCGCAGCGGTTGCGGTCGATGACCGGTACGAATGCGCCCGGTGGTTGCTTGCAAGTGGTCATGCGGCGATCTCGGGGCGAGTGGAGGATTGAGCGTCGCGCTGCTGCGATGCCGCGCTCAGATTGCCACCGCAGCATCGCCGCCGAACCGATACGCCGAGATGGCCATGTCGGCGATCCGGTCGCGGAAGATGCACACGCCCGCGTCATCGGAAGCCGCCCCCGCAGCGACATGCAGGGGAATCAGATGGTCCGCATGCGGATGGGCGATGCGGGCGGCGGGCGCCTTCGTCCAGGCAATCAAGGCCTGGTTGCGATCCAAGGCGGGCGCTTCGACGACGCGACGAAGCCACTGGTCGAACAGGTCGGATGCCTCGCGCGCCTGCGCCCCGCGCAGCGTCAGATTGTGGAAGCTCTGGCCGCTGCCGATGATCAGAATGCCGTTGTCGCGCAGCGGCGCAAGGGCTTGTCCCATCGCGAGATGCTCCGCCTCGTCGAGCGGCAACCTGAGCGACATCTGCAGCACCGGGATGTCCGCGTCGGGATAGATCGGGGCGAGCACGCCGTATGTGCCGTGGTCGTAGCCGCGCTCGCTGTCGAACGCGACGGGAAGTCCGGCGGTCTCCAGCAACGCCGCTGCCGCCATCGCCACGTCCGGCGCGCCCGGCGCCGGATACGCGATGCGGTACATCGACGCAGGAAATCCCGCGTAGTCGTGGATCATGCCTGGCCGTGTCGCCGTCGACAGTGTGAAGCGCGCCGCCTCCCAATGCGCGGAAATCACCAGCACGGCGCGCGGTCGCGCGGGCAGTTGACGCGGAATGTCGCGAAGCATGCCCTCCAGTGCGCGAAACATCTCGCGGAACGGCCCCTGCATGAACGGCCAGGGGCCCCCTCCGTGCGAGAGGAAGTAGACCGGCATGCGCGATGGCAAAACCATGGCGTGATCATCGGTGGCGGCGAACATCGTCATGCGTGCTTGCATCCTGGTCGACGATGCGTTCAGGCCATCGCAGCAGCGCCGCGCGGCGCGATCGGTACGCGGCGCGCACGACCCCAGGCCACGTATGCCGACAACGCGATGATCGTGAGGTTCATCGGTACAACCGGGTACTCCCCGCGACTGATGTGGAACAACATGGCGCAGATCTGCAGTGCGATCGAGCCGATGGCGGCCCAGACGGTCAGGCGCGGTGCGATCCGGGTCAGGGCCGGCAGCAGCAGGCCGAGCCCCGCCGACAGGTCGACCACGCCGATCAGGCGCAGGAACGCTTCCGGCACATCGCCTGCCCAGGGAATCTGCGCCGCCACCTGGGCGACCGGCGAAAACAGCTTCATGGCACCGGCAGGGATATACACCAGGGCGAGGAGGGCCTGTACACACCACAGGCCGATGCGCAGGCCTTTCGACGGTGGACGGGCGGGAAGAGAGGACGTCATGCGCTGGCTCCGATCGTGGATGGTGATGGCATGCTTTCATCTCCAAATACGCATGAGAATCCTGTAATGTGGATCAAGATGATCTGAAAATCTGATTAAGTGGCCGCCTATACCCTCGACCAGTTCCATGTATTCGTCGCCGTGGTCGATTGCGGCGGCTTCGCGGCGGCGGCCCGCAAGCTGGGGCGTGCCCAGTCGGCGGTCACCTATGCCATCCGCGGCCTCGAAGAACAGACCGGGCTGGTCCTGTTCGATCGATCGCATTACCGGCCGCAACTCACCGATGCAGGCCGTGCCCTGCTGCCGCGCGCCAGACGGCTGATCGACGAGCTGGCGGAATTCCAGCAACAGGCCGACGGTTTCGCGCACGGCGTCGAGGCGGCACTGTCGCTGGTCGTCAACAACTTCACGGATCCGATGCCGGTAATTCGCGCGCTCGACGCGATGCGCCGCGTGTACCCGTCGGTGCGGGTACGCATCGCGCACAAACCTTTCGGCGAAGACATCGACATGCTGCGCGCCGGAGAAGCGCAACTGGGTGTGATCGCGGCCATCTCACCGCTGGGCAGCGAATTCGAGTCCCGGCACATGAGCGAGCAATCGCTGGTCGTGGTGGCCGCGCCTTCGCATGCGCTGGCGGAACTGCACGAACCCATCGGCGTCGCGCAGTTGCGCGGACACATGCAGATGGTGTGGACACGCGCGATCGGCAATGCGGACCTCGACGACCTGGGCGTGCATGCGCTGGATTCCTGGCGGGTCACCGATCTCGACATGAAGCGCCGCCTCCTCCGCGAAGGCGTCGGCTGGGGCAGCTTGCCCGCGCATCTGGTGCAGGAAGACCTGGCCAACGGGCGTCTTCGCGAACTCCGTGTCGAAAGCTGGGAAGGACGCGACCGCATGCCGAGTTTCCCGATTTCGGTCGTGCGTGTCGCGAAGGTCGTGCTCGGGCCGGCGGCGCGTTTCCTCATGAATGCGCTGTCGGCCCCGCCCTGAGATCAAGCCCGCATTTGTCCGCCGCCAAGACATGCCGCAACGCATACCAGCAGCGGCCGGTGACGGCGCGGCCAAGGCTTTGACCCCATGCGCTGCACCCGAAACGATCTCCACGCTGCCCCCGAACCCGCCATTACGCTACGCAGCGATCTCATGTGGGAGCGCGTTGGGATTTCAGGTTCTCTACCCGCGCCATTTCTCTCCAAGACCGCCGCCGAGAATGTTGGCTTCGCCCGGCGATCTCTTGCCCGGGCTCGGCGCTAGAACCGGAAGCGCATCCCGCCGTTGACCACGAATCCATCGGTCGGAGCCCAGGCATCGACGGTCCAGCGTCCATCCGGCGCACGCTGCGGCAGCGTGAGCGGGTGGTAGCGGGTCTGGCGTACATCGAGGATGTTTTCGAGGTTGAGGAACAGGCTGACCTTGCCGACCGTGATCTCGCCGAGGATGCCCAGCTCCACATAAGGACGCCCCGTGCGGCGATACGGGTTGTCGTCCAGCGACTGGGTGCCGGTGTAGTACGCCTCGATGCCGAGGCGGCCGCGGCCGTGCCGTTCCCACATGGCGACCATGCCACCGGTGTGACGCGGGGTCAGCGGGATGCGACGCCGTCCGACACCATCCGTATCCGGTTCGGTGGCGGCCGTGAACACGTAGCTGCCGGTGACGACGAAGTCCTGCCAACGATAGCGCAGCAGAAACTCCGCGCCGCGGGTGCGGGTGCTGCCATCGCTGTTGACCAGACGCACGCGTTCTGGCGACACGGGCACCAGACGCACGGCATGTCGGATGTCGGAAGCGAAGAGGGTGATGTTGGTCTCCCATCCACCATCGGCGTAGCCCAGGTCGAGCGACCCGGTGGTCGCGGTCTCCGCTCTGAGGCCGGCCAGCGGTTCGAGGCGGGAGAGACCCGCCGTCTCGATGTCCTCCACGAACGGCGTCGGCGCATGGAAACCCCGGCCCAGCGAGGTGCGCAGCGTCCACTTTCCGGGCCGGTAAAGCAGGGACAGTCGTGGGCTGAGGTGCGCGCCGTATTCGCTGTGATCGTCCCAGCGTGCGCTGCCCGCAAGGATCAGGTCCTCGCGCAGCGCGTATTCGGCCTGGGCGAACAGCGCCGGCACCGTGTAGCGGTAATCCAGTGCGGGGAAAGCGCGTGAGCGGAACCGGTCGGACTGCAGCGCGACCCCCGCGAGCCAGTGGGTAGCGCCGAAGTCGGACGCGTAGGATGCCTCGGCGAAAACGGTGCGGTGGCGATCGTCCTCGATCGCGCTGCCGAAGCGGTGGCGGTGCTCCGTCGTCATCGCCGAAGCGCGCAGATAGAGGCGATCGGTTTCGCGCAGCGGAAGTTCGACCGTCGCGCCGGCATCGTGGCGGGTGGTGTCCTGGGTCAGCGGGAACGGCTGGCCATCCGGCATCCGCCTGCCCGGGCGCGTGCCGCCGGAACGGTTTTCGGTCATCGCGCCGAAGCTCAGCAGCGCCTTGGCGCCGTTGTCGGCATTCCAGAACAGGCGCGGGCGCACGGTCCAGCGCTCGTAGGCGGGCATGTCGACCCAGCCGTCGTCGTCGAGGTCGTGGCCGCTGTCGCCGTCGTTGCTCTGGTCGTGGAAACCGCCGGTGACGGAATAACTCCAGCCGCCGGTCAAGGGCGATGCCGTGTAGGCCGTGAGGTCGTGACCGTCGCGGCTGGTGGCATTGAGGAGGACTTCGATCTCGCGCTCGTCGCGCGGCCGGCGCGAAATCAGATTGATGACGCCGCCCAGCGCGGCGGGGCCATACAACGCGGATGCGGAACCCTTGATGATCTCCACCCGGCCGAGGTCGGTCGGCGGAATCTGCAGCAGGCCGATCGACGACGTCTGGCCGCCGTACAGCGGCAGGCCGTCGGCCAGCAACTGCGTGTAGCGCCCGCTCAGGCCCTGGATGCGGATGTTCGATGCGCCGAGCGCGGGCGATGTGACCTGCACGCGGACGCCCGGGGTTTCGGCGACCAGCATCGCGATGTTGCCGGGCGTCATGAGCAGCTTTTCTTCGATCTCCTCCTGCTGGATCACCTCGACGCGGATGGGCTCGTCGGACACGCGACGACGCGAGCGCGTGGACTCGACGACCACGGCATCGAGTTCGACGGCGTCTTCGCCATGGTCATGGCTATGGCTATGGCTATGGCTATGGTCATGCTCGTCGGCGTGCGTGTCCTGCGCGAGGGCGGCCGGTGCGAACAGGACGAGGGCGACCAGACTGGCCATGATTCCCGGCGAACGACGGTGACGATATCGGTGCATCGATCTTTTTCCTGTGCAATCGCCGACGGACCGGCATCGGACCGACGGCGATTGCCGGCCTGCGTTGAGGTTCATGTGAAATTCGTGGGTAATGTAGCGGGCCGGGCCGTCCGTTGTCGTGCATCCGCGACCGACCGAGGCCCCGCGCCGCCGGGGATTGCCGGCCCTCGCCGCGCAGGCCGGTGCGCGGTATCGTCTGTCGCATCGGGGCGATGAGGCCTCGCAGCGCCCGCGCACGAGGTCATGTCTTGAGCCCGCCCGTCGCCGTCGGTTTGTTCGCCTTGACCGCGCTCGCCGAGATCGTCGGCTGCTGGCTGGTCTGGCTGTGGGCGCGGCAGCAGGCGTCGGCGTGGTGGCTGCTGCCGGCGGCGCTGTCGTTGGCGGTGTTCGCGTGGTTGCTGACCCTGCATCCGGCCGCATCGGGGCGGGTGTACGCGGCCTATGGCGGGGTTTACGTGACGATGGCGGTCGTCTGGCTGTGGGCGGTGGACGGCATCCGGCCGGATCGTTGGCTGGCGCTGATCCTGTGCGGCGTCGGCGTGATCCTGCTCGGGCACTGGGGCCGGCCCGCCTGAGCGGGCCGGGACATCGTGTGTCCGCTGTCGGCGGATGTCACTCGACAGGTTTGCGTGGGCGCGGTCGTTTGACCGTTTCCTTCACCACCACCTCGTCTCTGCCCGGTTTGACCGGCGTCGCCGGCGCCGGGGCTACGGGACGCACGGGATTCTCGGCGATGATGCGCTTGGGCAGCGAACAGCTGTTCATCGGATGCACGATGCAGCCGCAGTCGATCACCTCCAGCGCGGCATCGCGCTGCCTGCGCAGGAAGCCCAGCGGCGCGTGACGATGCTGCACGCCGCGCGGCGGCGACGCGAGGCTGCGGCCCTGCGCATCGCGCGGCCATTCGATGTCGCCGGTGGCGACGCGCGCCGGAATCAGCCAGTAGTCGCCGCTGCGATAGTCCGCATCGGCAGCGAACGCGATCTGCACGCCGTCTTCCAGATCGATCCAGAGCGCTTTGCCGGCGCTGCTCTCCTCCACCGGCACCGCGCCCTGATCGAGTACGGTGTCGCCGTCGTCGGCCTGGTCCCAGCGCCGGAGCTTGGGATGTCCGCCGTCGAGCAGATCCGGGTCGGGCGTGCCTTCGACGATCAACGCGTCGCCGTCGACGGCGGAGATGCGCAGCAACGGCCCCGCCGCGTTGTCGAGATCGAGCGCGTCATTGCTCAATTCGACCCACTGTCCGGCCGCAAAGCCGCGGGTGCTGGCGACGATCAGACGCTGGCCGTCGGCGCGCAGCCAGGCGGTCAGCACGCTGCCGTTCTCGCGCGACCATTTGAAGGTCGGCCTGAGGCCGTTCTCGCTGCCGCGGTGGATCTCGACGCGATACAGGTGATTCTCGACGCCGCGATATCCCGATTCGGGCGGCATCACGCAGGGATCTTCGATACGGCGTGAATCGTCGATGCGCGCGACCAGGTGCGGCAGCTTTTCGCGCTGCAACAGCTCGAGACCGAGCGAGCAGGCGACCGTCGGATCTTTCTCGGCCGCGGCCATGGCCTCGCGGATGCGCTTGATGCGCAGCTCGATCCGCTGCTGCTCCTGCTTGTCCGCGGTCTGCATGCGTTTGGCGAGGGTCTCGATCAACGTTTCGAGACCCTTGAGCGCATCATCGCCCTCGATCGCCTTGACCTGCCATACCACCTGCACCCGGCTGCAGGTGTCCGGTCCGCCGAGCGCGACCTCGCGGATCGACGGATGCTCGATCGCGGTGACGTGGCGTTCCCAGACATCGAGATACAGCCAGAACATGCCGTTGCTGGCGCCATTGTCGAGCCACACCCGCAGCGGATCGTTCTCGGCGGGGCTGCGATGGGGCTGATCCAGATAGTCGCAGCCTTCGGATTCGCAGAGGATGCCGTCGACGTAATAGCGTCCGGCGCCGATGGTCAGCGTCGGCGTATTGCCCGACGTGATCGCGAGCCGGAAGCCCGGATGCTCGGCCGGGGCGCCGTAGGGCCCGAACAGATCGCGCGCCATGGTCCGCAGCAGATGCAGCAGGATCGCGCCCTGTTCGTTGGGATCGGCATCCAGGGTGACGCGGCCTTGCTGCAGCAGCACCTGGCTGAAATGGTTGCGGGGGTCGAAACTCACCCGGGAGAAGTCGCCTTTCATGGTTGCATCCCTTGTCCGTCAGTCGGCGAAGAGGAGACCGACCGTCATGCCGGCCGGGGTGTATTCGTCGAGGCGGGTGCGCAGACCGGCCTCGCGCTGGGGTTGGTACAGGTGGTGGTAGACGCCCATTTCCGAACCGTCGTCGGCGCCGCGACGGATCTCGTCGGCGCAGTCGAGCGTCAGCCGCGCGTACTGCGGCTGGCCGTAGCGGCGGGCATCGTAGTGCGGACGCACGCGCAGGGTTTCGCTCTCGATGCGGGTCTGCTCGTGCGCGGGCGGCAGCCGCTGCGCGCGCACCGCGGCCACGGCCCCGTCGGGCTGGCAGCGGTAGCGTCGCGGCGTGCGGCAGTGGCGCGGCACGTAGCAGAAACGCATGCAGCCGATCTGGCGGCGGGCGACGTGCACGCAGTCGTTGAAGATGCTGTTCTCGGCCAGGGCCACGGCGTGGACTTCGACCGCGCCGAAGAAGGTGCTGCGGTGCACGGTGAGGATCGCGTGCGCGACCGCGCCGCTGCCGGCGCCGATCGCGATGTCGTCGCCTTCGGTGGCGTCGACGATGCTGTCGGCGATCGCGATCGGCAGCGGGTCGCGGTGGACTTCGTCGCGGTGCACGAGGATCGAACCGACGATGCTGCGTTCGATAAGCACCCGCGCCTCGACCTGATGCAGTTCGAGGCTGGGCTCGGCCGGACGTTCGGCGGCGCAGTCGCAGCCGATGCCCCAGCCGGGCACCAGGGTGCTGTGCCGGATCAGCAGTTCGCCGCCGCATTCCGGAACGCCGGCGGGCTGCCTGTCGTTCGGGGGCATGTCGCGATCGCGACGGCCCGACACGTGCAGCGGGCGACCGGTCACCAGCAGGCCGTCGAGCGCGAAACGGCTGCCGGCGTCGAGTTCCACCGACAGCGCGTCGGGCAGGTCGGTCTGCCAGTCGATCAGCCGGATCACCGGCCGGGTACCGTCGGCGGCGCGCAGCTGCAGCGCCTGGCGCGGCGCGAGCCGGATGTGCAGCGGCTCGACCCACACGCCGCTGTGGCGCAGTTCGATCGCGGCGCGCGCGGGCGCATCCTTCTTCCACTGACGCAGCGCATCGGCGATCCGCCGCAGCGGCAGATCTTCGCCCACCGGATAGACCGCGGTGACCTCTTCGGCGGCGATGCGGTCGGCCCAGTCCTGTGCGTTCCAGCCCGGCGTCCCGGGCGCATAGACCGCTTCCTGCGCGCTCCAGCGCGGAATCGTGCGCCGGTACTCGCCGCCGCCGAGTTCGGCCGGAAAGCCGTAGCGATAGCTCACGCGCACGCCTTTCTTCGGCAGTTGCATCGGCGGGAACATCAGTCGGCCGAGCACCGGATCGACCGCGACCCGGCCCCGCGGCGGGCGGTACTGCCAGCCGGAGAGATCGGCGACGATCAGCGCCTCCGGCGGCAGCGGACGGCTGCCGTCGTGACCGGCCCACTGCTCGGCCCAGATCGCGAGACTGCCGCCCTCGCCCAGCTCCTGCGCAAGCCGCGCTTCCAGCGCGCGGCGGCGGATCGGCACCGGCAGGTTGATCTCTTCGGCGATGTGCTGCGGACCGGGTTCGGGCAAGGGCCGCCGGTACAGCGGCGCGTCCTGGCCGAGCACGCTGAAGGTGAAGCAGTGCGGGCCCGCGTCCTCGGCGCAGTAGGCCGGGGTGCGCGTGACCGTGTGGCTGCGCATGCGCCAGACAAACACGCCGACGTTGGGGATGTTCCAGCGGCCTTCGCTGCGGCGCGAATCGGTATGACGCGAGGCGGTGCGGCGCACGTCGACGCTGTGCGCGAAGGGATCGAAGGGGCTGCCGACCAGATCCAGCGCCTGCATCGCGCGCATCGACGCGGTGCCGAGGCGGTCGTAATGCGGGTGATTGAGATGCTGGGCGCGATCGAGCAGCTTGAAGAACTCGAGCGCGCGCGCCGGCCAGCCGGCGACGTCGCGCGCCAGATCTTCCAGCAGCGCGATCGTGCCCTTGCGGCGACGGCTGCGGATCAGATGCGCGACCTCGCGCCGCGGCACCAGCACGCGGTTGAGCGTGCGGCCCTCGGCGTCGAGTTCGAGC
>JBIJBH010000038.1:0-14066 GCA_044345315.1 Lysobacteraceae bacterium | reverse complement strand
CGCCTGCGCGAGACCGTGGTCGATCTCGAGTTCGCCGAACGCCATTTCCGCGCCGGCGGCAATCCCCGGCAACTGGCCAAGGTCCACGAAAGTCAGGCCGACGTCTACGCCGCGCTGGGCGACTGGAAGCGCGCCTACGAGGCGTCGGCCGCGCACCGGCGGGTGCAGGACGAACTGGATCGCCGCGCCCGCGAGCAGCAGACCACGCGGCTGCGCGTGCAGTTCGACACCGCGCGCAAGGAGCAGGAAAACCGCGCGCTGCTGATCGAGAACGCGCACCGCGGCGAAGCCCTGCGCAACGCCGAGCGGGTGCGCTCGCTGCAGCGTCTGGCGATCCTGCTCGGCGCCACCCTGCTGATCCTGCTCGCCGCGATGGCGCTGCAGCAGGTCAACCGCGGGCGGCGGCTCAAGCAACTGGCGATGACCGACGAACTGACCGCGCTGCCCAACCGGCGCCACATCCTCGAATTCTTCGAACGCACCCTGCGCAGCGCGCGCGAACACGGCGGCGCGCTGTCGGTGATCGCCTTCGATGTCGATCATTTCAAGCGCATCAACGACCTGCACGGCCATCACGGCGGCGATCGCGCACTGCAGCGGATCGCGCAGGTCGCGCAGGCTTCGCTGCCCGAAGGCGCGCGGGTCGGGCGGATGGGCGGCGAGGAGTTTCTCGCCGTGCTGCCGGGCGCCGATGCGGAAGCGGCGATGGCGGTGGCCGAGCGCCTGCGTCTGGCGGTCGCCGAGGCGGATCTGGACGGGCTGCGCATGGACGAGCGGATCACGGTCAGCCTGGGTGTGGTCGCGGCCGGGCCGGAATACGACAGCGAGGCTCTCCTCAAACGCGCCGACGGCGCGCTCTACCGCGCCAAACGGGAAGGCCGCGATCGCGCGATCGCCGGCTGATCCGCGCAGGCCGGATCGGCCTGTTCAAGGTTGCGGCCCGGCTGTTCGATTTATCGAACGAATCGACTCCTGAAAAGACGATAGACGGAAACAATCGATCGATTTCAGCCCCGTTCGTTCCATCGGGGCGACGAACGGCGCAAAATGAGCTGTCCGGCTATTTGAAAGTGTGACGTTGTCCGATAATGCACCCAGGATGCGCGACCGTCCGGGGCAAACGGGTCGCGCAACCCGACGTGCAGGCGCGTCGGCACAGGGGGCAAGTGCGGATCAGCCGGTAACGCCGCGACGCGGAGGCGTCGCGATGGCACCGGCTTGCCGCCTGCCGTCGGCCGAAGCGCCGGGGCAACTGCGACAGGGGGAGCGCATGAGAACGGTCAGATCCAGCCGCAAGAAGTTCGCGATCCGCATGCTCTGGTTCACGGAGCTGTGCGTGCTGATGGTGGCGGTCATCGCCGCCGCCAGATTGAGATTCCACGCCGATCCCGCCGGATTGGCCCACTTCATCGAAGGCATCGCGCCGCGCGCGCTGCTGGTCGCGCTGTGCATCACCGGCGCGATGCTCGCCTTCGGCCTGTATCAGGCCTATGTGCGCCACACCCGGCTCGACCTGCTCCTGAGGATCGCGCTGTCCTTCGCGCTCGGCGGCGTCGCCCTGCTGGTGATCTATTACGCGCTGCCGGCGCTTTACATCGGCCGCGGCGTGCTCTCGATCGCGCTGGGCATCGGTGTCGGCGGCATCCTCGGGGTGCGCTACTTCGTCGGCAAACTCTCCGGGGCGCAGGCGCTGAAACAGCGGGTGCTGGTCTACGGCGCCGGCAACAACGCCAATCTGATCAACAGCCGGCTGCGGCGCAAGAGCGATCGCCAGGGCTTCAACGTGCTCGGCTTCGTGCCTGCGCCAGGGCAGCCGATTTCGGTCGACGCCTCGATGCTGATCCATACCGACGAAACCCTGTGCGCGCTCGCCGATCGGCTCGACGTGGACGAGATCGTGATCGCGCCGGACGAGCGCCGCGGCGGCATGCCGATGGAGCAGATGCTCAACTGCGTGCAGCTCGGCGTGCGCGTCACCGACCTGTCGACCTTCTTCGAGCGCGAGGCCGGGATGGTCCAGCTCAACATCGTCGATCCTTCGTGGCTGGTGTTTTCCGGCGGTTTCGACTATTCCACCATGCGCCGGCTGAGCAAGCGATTCTTCGACCTGCTTACCGCCGGCGCGCTGCTCGCCGTGAGCTGGCCGGTGATGCTGCTGGTGGCGTTGGCGGTGAAGCTCGAATCGCGGGGGCCGGCGATCTACCGTCAGGTACGGGTCGGCGAGCACGGTCGTCATTTCGAGATGATCAAGTTCCGCAGCATGCGCGTCGACGCGGAAAGCGACGGCGTCGCGCGCTGGGCCACCCAGGACGACGACCGCAGCACGCGGGTCGGCAAGTTCATCCGCAAGACCCGGCTCGACGAGCTGCCGCAGTTGTTCCTGGTGCTCAAGGGCGAGATGAGTTTCGTCGGCCCGCGTCCGGAGCGACCGCAGTTCGTCGAGATGCTCAACAGCGAGATCCGCTATTACGACGTGCGCCATTCGGTGAAGCCGGGCCTGACCGGCTGGGCGCAGTTGCGATATCCGTACGGCGCATCGGTGCGCGACGCCAACGAGAAGCTGAAGTTCGACCTGTTCTACGTCAAGAACCACGGTCTCGTGTTCGATCTGATGATCATGCTGCAGACGGTCGAGGTGGTGCTGTTCGGGCGCGGCGCGCGCTGACGCCGCGGGTGCGGATTCAAGCGCGTCCGACCGCCGCGGCCAGCAGCCGGCGAACCGCGAACGGCAGCAGCGCACGCACCTGGCGGCGGCTGTCGGCATCGGGCGCCTGCCGCAGCGCGGCGCGCCACAGTCGCCAGGCGTCGCGCCAGCGTCGGCGGATCAGCATGCCGCGGGCGTTGCGCACGTAGGTGGTCGCCAGCGCCTCGCGGCGCACGCGCTCCTCGACCGTGTCGCCGGCGTCGGCGACCGCGCGTTCGACCACTTTCACGTAGTCGTCGTAGGTGCTGGATTCCGCGGACAGTCCGTCGTGGCCGCGCATCGCTTCCACCAGTTCGGCCTCGACCACGCCGATCTTCCAGCGCCGCGCGACGCGCAGATGGAAATCGATGTCCTCGGCGGTGCGCAGCGCGGTGTCGAAACCGCCGCAGGTCTCGAACACCTCGCGTCGGAACATCGCCGACGCCGGCACCAGCGAGGGGTTGAGCAGCAGCCAGCGCAACGCCCAGCCGTCTTCGGGCAGCACCTCCCGGCGACGGAAGACATCGAACGGCGTCCCGTCGGCATCGACCCGGACGACATCGCACAGGACCATGCCGAAGTCCGGGTGCGCGTCCAGCCATGCGAGCTGGCGCGCGTTTTTCTCCGGATGCCAGAGATCGTCGCTGTCGAGCAGGGCGAAATAGCGGCCGCGGGCCAGACGCATGCCGGCGTTGCGCGCGGCCGAAACTCCGGCGTTGTCCTGTCGGTGATAGACGATCCGTTCTCCGATCAGATCGCCGTAGCGCGAACGCAGCGCGTCGCCGGTGCCGTCGGTGGAGCCGTCGTCGACGACGATGATTTCCTCGGGCGGCCGGGTCTGGGCCAGCGCCGAGTCGATCGCCCGCTGCACCAGCTCGCGCCGGTTCCAGGTCGGTATAATCGCCGAGACTCCGGCGGAAACTTCGATCGTGCGCGCCATGCTCAAGAACTTCGCCAGAAAACAAGTGGTCGCCGGCCTGTACGCCTGCGGTGCGCTCGGCCTGTACCACCGCCTGCGCAATCGCGACAGTTTAACGGTGGTGATGTTCCACCGCACGCTGCGCCCGGGCGATCCGCGCTGGCCGTCCAGCGATCCGGATTACACCCTCTCCGAGGAGCTGTTCGAGCGCTCGCTCGGGTTCTTCCGCCGCCACTACCGCGTGGTTTCGCTGGCCGAGGTGCTGCGCGCGCAGCGCGAGGGCGGCGGGCTGCCGCCGCGGGCGCTGCTGATCACCTTCGACGACGGCTGGCTGGACAACGTCGATTACGCGCTGCCGGCGCTGCGCCGCGCGGGCCTGCCGGCGGTGATGTTCGTGGCCGCGGATGCGGTCGGCGCGCGCCAGCCGTTCTGGCAGGAGCGGCTGGTCGCGGCCTGGCGGCTCGAACGGCTGTCGTCCGATGCGCTCGGCGCGGCGCTGGTCGAACACGGCGGCCGGCGTCCGGAGCGCCCCGGCATCGCCGGCCTGCGCGATGCGATCGCGCAACTGGAGACGATGTCGCCGGCGACCCGCGGCGAAGTGCTCGCGCGCTTCTCCGTCGCGCTCGATGACGGTCATCGCCACATGGTCGATGTCGCGGATCTTGCGGCACTGCGCGCCGGCGGCGTCGAACTCGGCCTGCACGGCAAGAGCCATGTGCCCATGACCTGCGCGGACAACCTGGACGCGGAACTCGGCGGTGCGCGCGCCGCGATGGCGTCGATGCTGGCCGCGCCCGAAGGCCTGGATTCGCCGGCCTGCGCGACGATGTCGTTCCCGCACGGCGCCTTCGATGCCGACATCGCCGCGCGCGCGCGCGAAGCCGGTTACGCGCTGCTGTTCACCAGCGTGCCGGTGCTCAATCCGGTCGGCGACAGACCGGCGTGGTTGCTCGGCCGCACCGGTTACGAGACCGACACCATCGCCGATGCCCGCGGTCGTTTCCGTCCGGAACGGCTGGCCTGGTATCTGTTCCGGCGCGAGGCGCGGCGGTTGGCGTGATCCGTTGTCGGCTTTCGCTCCGGTAGAGCGGGCTTCAGCCCGCTGTTTGATGCTCCTGCACGGAGAGCAGCGGGCTGAAGCCCGCTCTACCGGGCGGTTCGGAACGGTGAGCGACGGTTCGGCACGGCGCACAGTGCGCTGAAGCGCGCTCTACCGCGCATTTATTCGTCCTCGTCGGCCGAGGTCAGATGCAGCGCGATGTCGCCTTCCAGTGCGCTGCCGGAACCGAACAGCGGGCGACGGCTGCGCGCTTCGAAGCCGAGCGCGCGCCACGGCGCGAGGCGGTCGTCGGAGGTCGCCAGTTCGATCGAAACCGCGGCGTGGCCCTGCGCGCGCGCGGCGCGCAGCAGTGCGAGCACGTCGTCCGCTTGCGGCGTCGCACCGGTGGCGGTCCAGAAGTCGTGCACATGCAGGGTATGGTCGTCGCTGCGGGTCGCGAACCAGGCGACGAGCGTCTCGCCGCGATGCAGGATGAGGTGACGGAACGGCGCGAGGCCGTCGGTCGTCGGCGCATCGTCGAAACGCCAGCGCAGGTGCGCGGCATCGCGCTGCGCGGTGATCGCCTGCGGTTTGGGTGAGGCGTTCCACAGCGCCGCGATGTCCGGTGCCTGTGCGTGCCAGCGCGCGCGCAGCGCATGCGATCGCGGATGACGCAGGGCCTCGCGCAGCCGATGGCCGAGATCGATCAGCGCGCCGAGCGGTCTCGCCGCGAACCCGGGCAGTTTCGGCAGCCGTCGGCGCAGATACGGCGCATGGCGCACGACGCGCGCGTAGCGAATCATCTCGCCCAGCGGTCGATAACCGACGCGTTTGAACACCGGCGCGGCTTTCGGATTCGGGAAGCCGTAGAGCAGATCGAGTTCGCGCCGGCCGGCGGCGAACAGGCCCTGCTGCAGCATCAGCGCCGGGCCGAGCGAGCGATGCTCGGGCGCGACCGCCAGATCGACCAGCACGCCCGCGCGCAGCGGCGCGCCGTCGCGCAGCAGGCTGCGGCGGCCCGCGCTGCAGGCGCCCACCGGCGCGTCGCCGTCGCCATGAAACAGCAGTTGCAGCAGCGGCGCGCCGGCAGGCGCGCGCAGATAGAACCAGTCGTACTTCGCGGCCATCCGCGCGTCCTGACCGAGATTGCCGCGCCAGACCGCGAGCACCGCGTCGCGATCGACCTGCGGATCGCCCGCGCGCACCGCGTAGGGCGGCGGCCTGTCCTGCGTTCCGCTCATGCGCCGACTCAGGCGCGGTCGTGGAGTTCGGGCACCTCGACCGCCAGCACCGGCGGCAGATGTAGGTACTTCGTGGTCCGGCGCTTGTTGCGGATGTCCTCGTAGATCGCGTTCGCCTGCGTTTCGGAGATGTCCAGCGCGCGCGCCAGTTCCGCGGTCGGATAGCCGTGATTGAGCGCGTACAGCGCCAGATCCATCTGCCGGTAGGGCAGGGCGAAGTAGAACTCGTCCTGGCCCTGGCTCAGGCTGTAGGTGTCGGTGGTCGGGACCGCGGCGCAGACGCGTTCGGGCAGGCCGAGATGATGCGCCATGCCGTACACCTGCGACTTGTACAGATGCGCGATCGGCTTGACGTCGGCCGAGCCGTCGCCGTTTTTGACGAAGAAACCCTGGTCGTATTCCAGCCGGTTCGGCGTGCCGACCACGCCGTAGTTCAGGCGATCGGCGTGAAAGTATTCGAGCGTCTTGCGGATGCGCTGCTTGAAATTGGTCGCGGCGACGATGGTCAGGTAATCGGCCAGCGCCAGATCGCGGTCGTGGCGCGCACCGTCGGGCGATTCGGCGATCAGCCGGAAACGATTGAACCGGCCCTGCAGCCCGCCGTCGATCACGATCTTGAATTTCCAGCCGTCGCCGTACTCCGGAAGCGTGTTGCGCACCGCGGCGTCGCGCGCGCGGTAGCAGCCGATTGCTTCCAGCGCCGGCGCGATGTCCACGGTCTCGGTGCGGATGCCGAGATGCGCAGCGAGGATGTTCGCGCGCGCGGCGCTGTCGTCGGACGAGTCGCGCTCGGGCAGGATCAGGCCGAACACCCGCTCCGGGCCCAGCGCACGCACCGCCAGCGCGACGCTGGCCGAGCTGTCGATGCCGCCGGAGATCGCGACCACCAGTCCGCGCCGATGCAGTTGGCGGGCGGTGATTTCGCGCAGGCGCGCGGCGATGCGGTCGGCTTCGTGCGCGTAGTCGAGGTCGAGGACAGTCCAGTCCAGAGGGGCGGAGGCGTTGGCGTTCATGCGGTGGTTTGGGGTTCCAGAAGTGCGGCGCGACGGACCTTGCCGGAGGCGGTCCGCGGCAGTGCGGTGACGAATTCGACTTCGCGCGGGATCTTGTAGCTGGCCAGACGCTCCCGGCAGTGCGCCTTGACCAGATTCTCGCTGTTCGGCGGCAGCCCCGGCGCGACCACGAAGGCCTTGACGACCTGGCCCAGCACCTCATCGTCGATGCCGACCACCGCGACCTCGCTCACGCCCGCCAGTTCGGCGATCGCGTCCTCGATGTCGCCGGGATGCACGCGATGCGCACCGGTCTTGATCATGTCGCTGCGCCGCCCCTGCAGCCACAGGAAACCGTCGGCGTCCAGCCGGCCGACATCGCCGGTGCGCAGCCAGCCGTCTTGCAGCACCGCCGCGGTGGCTTCGGGATTGTTCCAGTAGCCGCGCATCACGTTGGCGCCGCGCACCCGCACTTCGCCGTCCTCGCCGGTGGCGGCGTCGCTGTCGTCCTCGTGCACGATCCGGAGTTCGACGCCGTCGACCGGAATCCCGACCGAGCCGAGTTTTTCGTCCAGCCGCTCCGGCGGCAGCCACGTCAGGCGCGAGGTCGCTTCGGTCTGGCCGTACATCACGAAGAGCCGGGCCTGCGGCAGCGCCGCGCGTAGGCGCCGGGTCAGCGACGGACTCATCGCGCCGCCGGCCTGGGTGAGATAGCGCAGCGAGGACAGGTCGTAGCTCGACAGCTTCACCCGCTCCAGCAACAGCGCGAAGGTCGAAGGTACGCCGGAGAAACCGGTGATCCGCTCGCGTGCGATCGTGTCCATCAGCAGATGCGGAAACAGCAGGTTCTGCGCGAGCACCAGACAGCCGCCGGCGAGCAGATGGGTGTGGAGCACCGAAGCGCCGTAGGCGTAGTAGAACGCCAGCACCGACAGCACGCTGTCGCGCTCGTCGAGCTTCAGGTAAGCCAGCACCGCATCGGCGTTGGCGAGCAGATTGCCATGGCTGAGGCTGACGCCCTTGGGCGCGCCGGTGGTGCCGGACGTGTAGAGGATCAGGGCGATATCGTCGGCGGCGATGGTCGCGGGATCGAACGCATCGTCGACGGTTCCCGCATCGACGGGCGACAGCGGATGCCCCGCGCCCAGCGGCCAGCGCCGGATCGCCGGGCCGCGGCCCTCGGCATCGACCATCGCGATCGCGTCGGCGGCGTCGCCGTGGCTGTGCTCGTGGACCACGTGCCGCGCTTCGCAGTGACGCAGCCAGGCGGCGAAATCGCGTGCGCGCGCCTGCACGTTCAGCGGTGCGGCGATGCCGCCGGCGAGCCAGCAGCCGTAGCAGGCCACCGCGGCCTCGATCCGGTTCGGCAGCAGGATCGCCACCCGCTCGCCGCGCTGCAGGCCGGCGTCGCGCAGCGCGCACGCGAAACGCTGCGCCTCGTCCCAGAACTGCGCATAGGCGATCCGGCGATCGTCGGCGACGATCGCGATGCGCTGCGGGTGGCGGCGGACGGTGTCGGCGACCCGGGCGGGAACCGAGGTCATCGCGTCGACTCAAACCGCCTGCTTGCGGACGATGAAGGCCTCGATCGCTTCGAGCGTGTCGAAGTTCTCGGGGATCATCTCCTCGGGGGCGATCGACAGGCCGAATTCTTCCTCGACGAAGAGGATCAGCTCGTAGATGCCGGTGGAATCGAGGATCGCGCCGCGCACCAGCGAATCGCGGTCGCCGAGGGCGCCGTCGTCGTCGGAGAACAGGAAATTCTTGAGGATGTACTGCTTGATTTTCTGCCGCGGCTGCATGCTACCCCCTATCTACGTGACGAACGCAAACGAGGCCCGACGACGGCCAGACCGGGCCGTATCGTGCCTGCATGCGCTGTGTGCGGTCGCGATCGGGTCCCCTGTCGCCGCGTCCGGCGGGTAGGATAGCCTTCCCCGATTGCTCACGATAGCCGGCCGCGCATGTCCACGATCCGTCGTCCGTTCTCGTTCCCGCTCCCGTTCGCCCGCTCGTCCCGACCCGCTGCGCGTCTCGCGCTGCTGTCCGCGGCGGTGCTGCTGGGCCTGTCGCTGACGGCCTGCGAGCGTTCGGCGCCGGCCGCGCCCGCGGCGCCGCCGAAGGCCGTCGAAGCGGCGAAACCGCTGCCGGCCAACTCGGAAAAGGCGGCGTTCGAGGTGATCGAGGTGGTGTCCGGGCTGGAGAATCCGTGGGCGCTGGCGCTCCTGCCCGACGGCGCGATGCTGGTGACCGAGCGTCCCGGCCGGCTGCGCCGGATCGGCGCCGACGGCAAGGTGTCCGAGCCGATCTCCGGTTTGCCCGACATCTTCGTCGACGGCCAGGCGGGCCTGCTCGATGTCGCGCTCTCGCCGCAGTTCGCCACCGACAACATGGTCTATCTGTCGTTCGCCGAACCGAATCTGCGCGGCAACAAGGCCGGCACCGCGGTCGCCCGCGGTCGGCTCGACGGCGATGCGCTGCGCGAGGTCGAGGTCATCTTCCGTCAGGAGCCCAAGCTGTCCAGCGGCACCCATGTCGGTTCGCGGCTGGTGTTCGACGATGCCGGTTTCCTGTTCGTCACCACCGGCGACAACCGCGTCGCCGAGGCGGTGCAGGATCTCGACAAACTGCAGGGCAAGCTGGTGCGGATCAAACCCGACGGCAGCGTGCCCGAGGACAATCCCTTCGTCGGCCGCGAAGGCGCGCGCCCCGAGATCTGGTCCACCGGTCATCGCAACATGCAGGGCGCGGCGCTGCACCCGGTCACGCGCAAGGTGTGGACCAGCGAGCACGGCCCGATGGGCGGCGACGAACTCAACATTCCCGAGCCCGGTCGCAACTACGGCTGGCCGGTCGCGACCCACGGCCGCGAATACAGCGGCGCGCCGGTCAAGGGTTCGATCGGCCGCGATGCGCCGGGGATGGAACCGCCGCATCACGTCTGGGAAGTGTCGCCTGCGCTCAGTGGCATGATGTTCTACAGCGGCAGGGCCTTCCCGGCCTGGCGCGGCAATCTGTTCCTCGGTTCGCTGGCCCGCAATGCGCTGATCCGGCTGGAACTCGACGGCGACCGCATCGTCCACGAAGAGCGCCTGTTCGGCGACCGCCAGCAGCGCATCCGTGATGTGCGCGAAGGCCCCGACGGCGCGATCTGGGTGCTGGTCGACGACAGCGACGGCAAGCTGCTGCGGATCCAGCCGCGCGTCAAATCCAATGGTCTTGAGAATGCGGTAACTGGTCGCTGAATGTTTCTGTTTTTCTCTGTCAAACAACTATTTTTGCGACGAGGCAATAAATGCTGTCAGCGTTAGCGCCGCGGTCATAGCCGCTGCTGTGGTCTGAAAGATCTTCGAATAAGACTCGGCTTCTGAATCCGGAGGAGATGACTTCCGGATTGGCGTTGCCAGCGAGCAACCTCAATCGCGCAAAGGCATCGACCCGATTGGCGGCGACCACGATATGGATTTCCGTAGACATTGTGCGTCCCTCAAGCGCGTGTAATGGTCAATTCGATGCGGCTTCACCCAGCTTCTTCTGATACTTAAAAATAAGGCCGCCAAAGGCATTCTGAAATTCTTCAAAACTCTTCGCCTGCAGCAATTTGTTCTTCGGTCCTGATGGAAGGCTGATGTTGGCCTCATTCTCCAGCGCGGTGAGTTTACTGTCGTCCACGACCGAGTCGTTGCGGATAGCATCCCAGACCTTTTCTGCGTCGGCTTTAATCTCATCGAGCATTTCATTGGTGCGCGATTGAATTGCTGTGGTTTGCTCTTTGGCTCTCGATATTTCTAGGTCCAGTTCGCTCTTGTCTCGTTCTATGATTTTGGATAGCAGTTCAATGCACTTATTGAAAAACTGATCATCCCCCGTTGTCAGTCTTGGTTTGTTTGCATACTTATCGATGTTGCGCAGCAGTACTACGCAGGTCATCTCCATTTCGTTGAAATCATTGTTGAGCTGGACGATCCTGACGATCGCGTCAGATGTCGTCTGGCTCGCGGCTTGTGCGGACATTGCTGCTGACGAGAGCGTGCCGCTTGCCTCGGACGATATCTGTGTCTGACGATCAATGGCGTTTTTCAACGTAGCGTAGTGACTCGCTGCATGCTTGGCGTCGCTCTCGGCTTTTTCCGCTGCATTGCAGGCTGCTTTCTTGGCTGTAATCTGATCGGGAGTCGCGCTGCTGCCCTTGTAGGCATCAATGCCGGTCTCGCAGGCGCCGGTAGGCGTCGCCCCGACAGCGTCGGCTCTCGCCTTCTCGGCAGTAGCGCGAGTCTTCTGGGCATTGCTTTCGGCTTTGTCAAGACTCTGGATCGCATCGGCAGTGACGCCTGAAGAGGCCGCTTTCGCCAGTGTGGTGAGTGCAGTGGACTGTGCTTTGGAGGTGCCGGCCAGTTGCTCGATCGCCAATACATGCACCATAGCTCGTTGGTCGCGAGCCGCCTGCACGATGAACTCCTGTTCGGTGATCGCGCCGCTGAGGTAGCGTTCGCAGTTGCGATACATTGCTTCACGCAGAATGTTGATGGTCTGCGTACGCTCGATCGTAGCCGCGTTTTCGCTGATTGTCTGCTGTAATTCAGCCCTGATGTCTTGACGAGTCTTTTCTGTGCCCGTCGCGGCTCTCAGTCCAAGCGTGCTGGCAGTTGCTGTGAAGACATCAGGCGGAGGCTCGGAGCAGAATCTGATTGCATAGCTAATAGTGTTAGCGTTTCCATCTCTGGGGAGTGGGTGTGGCGCGGACAACACATTTCGCTGCTTCGCGTCAATGCTCAGAATATGTCCGCGGTCCGAAGGTAACGGTTGAGAGCGATGGATCGAGTTCAGGCGTGCGCAGCCGCTGAGCAAGACGATTGACACTATCGCCAAGAAAACTAATGGTTGTGTTCTGGCGTGGTTACTGACATCCATGTTCTTTCCCCTGTCATGCTGGAGGCATATTTAAGCAAGAGACTCCCGATTACACTCTTCCTTTTTGCTCTCCTCGTTACATTGGTACGGCCCTCCGCCGGCTTCCATTGCAACATAGTGATGCAAAAAATCAGAACAGCGAGGCTCGGTCATGAGCTCAGTTCGGACAAATCACCATGGTCGAGTCTTAGTCTGATCTGGGTATATTGTCAATAGCCTTTCGTCCGATGAAATCCACGCTGGTGATGCACAGTTTTTCCGGCGGGATCTGCGCGAACTGCGGGGCCACGGTCATCGCCCTGAGCTGTTCCAGCCGCTGCGGGCGCGGGGTCGAAGTGTCGAGCGCGATCTCGAAGCCGGCTTCGCGCGCCGCGTCGACGAAGTGATGCGCGCGCAGCCGGTTCTGGTACAGGAAGCGATTGTTCCAGAACGCCCAGCGGCGATCGTCGTACTGCAGGTAATTGAGCTGATGGACCTTGCGGTCGGCATAGGCGTAGTGGTCGCCGCAGTTGACCGAGTGGAACATCGCGCCGCCGGGGCGCAGGATGCGCCGCGATTCGGCGTACAGCGGCGCCAGCACCGACGGCGCGACGTGTTCGAGCACGCTGTTGGAGATCACCAGGTCGACGCTGTCCGCGGGCAGACCGGTGGCGGTGGCATCGGCCGGCGCGTGATAGCGCACGCCGCCGGCGGTCGCGCGTTCGGGATCGCGGCCGTCGCCGAGCGCGGTCAGCAGCGCGGCATGGCGCGCGCGCACCTCGTCGAGCTCCACGCCCGCGGCTTCGGCGATCGTCGGCAGCACGTCGGCGAAACCTGCCGCGCACAGACGCACGAGGTCCGGTCGCAGATGACGATTGAGATCGTAGGTGTGCACCCGCGCGGCGCCGGCCAGATGGCAGGCGAAGGGAAAGGTCGGATACCAGCCGGTGCCGATCTCCAGCAGTTCGGTGCCGCGGATCTCGATGCCCTGGCCGCGCAGCTGCGCGATCATGATCTTCCAGTCGTCGATCTTGATCGCGAACTCGCGGCGGAAATCGCGCAGGCCGCCGAAACGCCGCTGCAGCCGGTAGTGCAGCGCATCGCCGCCGGGCAGCGGCCCGAGCGCCTTCTGGATGAGCCCCTTGATTCGCCAGTGCATGCCGTGCGTGCGCTCCGGTGGTTGCGGGTCAGATCGTGGTCGCCGCGGCGCGCGTCTCGCGCAGGCCGCGGTCGAGCAGCAGGGTCGAGAGCACGCCGACGAAGGCCTGGTTGTCGGCGAAGCCGGTGGCGCGGCCGGCGCGGCATTTGTCGAACAGGCGGCCGACCGCAGCCGGATCGAACCAGCCGCTGGCGCGCAGGTTGTCCGCGCTCATGAGGTCGGCGACGTAGTCCAGCGGCTCGCCGTCGAAGAAGAAACTGGCGCTGTCCGGCGCGCGATACGGCTGTTTCGTGCGCTGCACGATGTCGGTCGGCAGCAGATCGGCGAGCGCGCGGCGCAGAAGGTATTTCTCGGTCATCCCGCGGATCTTGAAACTCGGCGGCAGGCGGTTGGCGAACTCGATCACGCGATGATCGAGATAGGGCACGCGGCCTTCGATCGAATTCGCCATCGCCACCCGGTCGCCCTGCGCCGACAGCAGATAGCCGGCGAGCAGTGATTTCGCTTCGACGTACTGGTCCTGCGCCAGCGGCGACCAGCGCGCGATGTCGGCCGGCAGGGTCGCCTCGAAGGCGTCGAGCGGATCGAACGCGCCGAGCTGCGCGCGCACGTCCGCAGACAGCAGGCCCAGCGCGCGCTGCGAGGTGGTCCAGCGCGGCACGTGGGCGAAGATCGGCCGCTGCAGGTGCTGCATGCCCTGGCCGAAGAAGCCCTGCGCGAATGCGGGATTGCGTACCGGCGAATTCGGCAGATAGCCGTAGAGGCGTTCGAGCAGGCGCGGGCGGAACCGCGAGTCCGGCTGCCGCGCCCAGAACCTGCGCACCTTGGCTTCCTTGAACAGATCGTAGCCGCCGAACACCTCGTCCGCGCCTTCGCCGGTCAGCACCACCTTGTAGCCGTGGGCGCGCACGCTGCCGGCCAGCAGCATCAGCGGCACCGGCGCGGTGCGCAGCACCGGCGTTTCGGTGTGCCGGATCAGGCGCGGAAACGCCTCGCCGATGTCGCGGCGGGTGCAGCGCAGGGTGGTGTGGTCGGTGCGCAGATGCCGCACCATCGCCTGCTGGTGTTCGCTCTCGTCGAATTCGCCGTCCTCGAACGCGACCGAAAACGTGCGCACCGGCGTGTCGGTGAAACCGCGGATCA
>JBIJBH010000393.1:0-3967 GCA_044345315.1 Lysobacteraceae bacterium | reverse complement strand
GACGAGGCGCAGTGGGAGTCGTATCAGCGGCTCGGGCATCTGATCGGCGCACGGCTGACGCCGGCGGCGATCGCGCAGGCGCGGGCGGTGGTCGGCTCCGACGTGCGTGCGTCTTCGCGCCTGATCGGTGCGGAGAAGGCGCGCGAGCAGGCGCGTGCGCGGGTCTCGCGGCTGCGGCCGACCGTGACCGCGACTGCGGCCGGCACCGGCCTCGGCCTGAGTCTCGCGGTCGCGCTGTGGCAGGGCTGGAGCGAATATCGCGACAGCCATCGGCAGGAAATCGAGAAGGCGGCGCTGCAGGGGCGGGCGCTGGTGGCCGAGATCGAAAAGGACCGGGTGCCCGCGGACGCACCGAGCGTGCTGGCGCTGCTGCGACAGCAGCGGGTCGAGGGCGCCGGTTCGCATGCGGCGGTCCTGGAGGCGCTGGACGCCTGCAGCCTGCGCGGCGTGCGCGATTGTGCGCTGCTGCGACGGGAGATCGCCGAGAACGAGGCCCGCGCGCGGCGTGAGTACTGGCGCAGTCTGCATGCGCAGCGGCCGCAGACGATGCTGGCTGCGGCGGGCGCGCCGCCGATCGCCGTCGGCACGACGGACAGCCGCGACGCAGGCATCGACAAGACCACCGGCGCCAGCCAGACGACCGCCGGAGCGGACGAGGGCATCGCGCCGGATGATGCTTCGCTGTCGCCCGCCGATGAACCCGCGACCGCGGCGCTGCCGTCGACCCTCGGCACGAGCGCCTGCGCCGGTCGACGGATCTATCTGCATGTCTACGACGAGACCTCGCGCACGGCCGCGGTGGCGCTCGCCGATTCGATCGAAAAGGAGTTCGGACAGCGTCCGGTCGGCATCGAGAACGTGGTCGCCAGCGCGATGCGCAAGGGCAGCCGCGCGCCCTATGTCTGGCAGCGTCCGGCGGTGCTGTTCGGCGAGGGCCAGCGCGAACGGGTCGAGGGCTGCGCCGGGGCGATCGCGGCGAAGATCGACGGCCTGGCGGGCAAGCCGGTCGCGACCGTGCGTGCGCTGCAGGCGCGCACCGCGCGCGACGCGGTCGAGGTCTGGTTGCCGCCGAGGTCGACGTTGCCCTGACTCCGCCGCCGCCACCCGAACCCGGGTGCGGCGGCGCAGCGGCGGACTCCGGCCCGTCCGACCGGCTAAAATGGCGGATGCCCAGCCGTCCCTCCGTTGCACCCGTTCCCGCCACGACCCTGATCCGCAACGCCTCGGTGTTCGCACCCGAGCCGCGCGGCCTGTGCCAGTTGCTGATCGGCGGGGGCAGGATCCTGTGGATCGGCGAGGCCGGTGCGGCGTCGCCTTCGGTGCCGGGCATGGAGATCGTCGATCTCCAGGGCCTGCGGCTGATGCCGGGGTTGATCGATGCGCATGCCCACGTCACCGGCGGCGGCGGCGAGGGCGGCTTCGCGACCCGGGTGCCGCCGGTGCCGTTGTCGACCTTCACCACCGCCGGGGTCACCAGCGTGGTCGGGGTGCTCGGTACCGACGATCTCGCGCGCAGCCCGGGCGAACTGCTGGCCTCGGTCTACGCGCTGCGCGAGGAGGGCCTGAGCGTCTGGGCCTGGTGCGGCGGCTATCACCTGCCGCCGGTCACGCTGACCGGCAGCGTGCGCGGCGATGTGGTGTATCTGGAGCCGGTGATCGGCGTCGGCGAGCTGGCGATCAGCGATCATCGCTCCAGCCAGCCGACCTTCGATGAATTCCTGCGCGTCGCCGCCGACGTGCACGTGGCCGGACTGATGACCGGCAAGGCCGGCGTGCTGCACCTGCATCTGGGCAACGGTCCGCGCGGGCTGGACCTGGTGCGGCGCGCGCTGGACGAGACCGAACTGCCGCCGCGGGTGTTCCATCCCACCCACGTCAACCGCCGCCGCGCGCTGTTCGAGGAAGCGATCGCGCTGGCGCGACGCGGCTGCGGTGTCGATGTCACCGCCTTCACGGTGGACGAGGGCGAAGACGCCTGGAGCGCCGCCGACGCCTGGGACCGCTACGCCGCCGCGGGCGCGCCGCCGGAGCGGATCACGATCAGCTCCGACGCCGGCGGCTGCCTGCCGGCCTTCGACCACGAGGGCCGGATGTGCCGGATGGACATCGGCAGTTCGCAGGCGCTGCTGCAGACCGTGCGCGAACTGCTCGCCCGCGGCCACGCGCTCGAGGCCGTGCTGCCGGCGTTCACGTCCAACATCGCGCGCCTGCTGCGCCTGCCCGGCAAGGGCGCGATCGCGGTCGGCGCCGATGCCGACCTGCTCGCGCTGGACGCGGCCGGCGAGGTGCGCGAGGTGATGGCGCGCGGCGTCTGGCATGTGCGCGCGGGACGTGCGGTGCGTCGCGGGCTGTTCGAGAGCGCGGAGCCGGATCGTGTCTGACCGTCTGTTGTGCGTCGTCGCTCGCTGCGCTCGGGATGACAATCCATTTTTTGCAACTTCGTACAGGAAATCCGATGTGCCCCAGTAAAGTCCCCGACGGCGAAGAACGCGGCTGGATCATCCCGATCGGCGGCGCCGAGGAAAAAGAGAACGACCCGGCGATCCTTGCCCGTTTCGTCGAACTCTGCGGTGGTCGCGACGCCGACATCGTGGTGATTCCCACCGCGAGCAGGCTGCGCAGCACCGGCCCGCGCTACGAGACCCTGTTCGGCGAACTCGGCGCCGGCCGCGTGGAGGTGATGGATTTCGACACCCGCCGCGACGCCGACGAATCCGGTCGGGTGGAGCGGATCGAACAGGCCAGCGGCGTGTTCTTCACCGGAGGCAATCAACTGCGTCTGACGACGCTGATCGGCGGCACCGCGGTCGCCAAGGCGATCAGGATCTGCAACGCCCGCGGCATGCACGTCGCCGGCACCAGCGCCGGTGCGGCCTTCCTCAGCGAACACATGATCGCGTTCGGCGAGGAAGGCCCGACCCCGATCGCCGGCATGGTGCGGCTGGCGCCTGGGCTGGGCCTGACCAACCGGTTCGTCATCGACCAGCATTTCCGCCAGCGCGACCGCCTCGGCCGGCTGACCGCGGCGCTGGCCTTCAACCCGTTCGCGATCGGCATCGGCCTGGACGAGGACACCGCCGCCTTCATCGCCCCGGACAACACCGTCGAGGTGCTGGGCAGCGGCGGCGTCACCGTGGTCGACGCCGCCGGCCTGGAGTTCTCGTCGATGGCCCAGATCGAGGAGGGCGAGCCGGTCTGTCTGCTCGGCCTGCGCTTCCACATCCTCGTCGCCGGTGCTACGTTCAACCTGCACACGCGCCAGGCCTCGCCGGGGGCGTTGCTCCAGACCAAGGAATAGGCCGGCGCGGCGACGGGGGCGCGGCCCCCGGACGGACGCAGGTCCTTTCGCGAGGTGTTCCCAGGGACGCCTTGCGGCGATGCGCTTGCCGCCGCCGCGACGCGTCAACCACTGCCACAGGAATCAGGTTCGCCCATGCGCATTCTCGATCGTTCGGTATTCGTCGGCCCCTCGCTCTATGCGCATTTCCCGGTGATCCGGCTGGAGCTGGATCTCGGGCCGCTGGAAGCCTGGCCGACCGGACGACTCGGCCCCGGCTTCGTCGATGCGCTGGTCGAAGCGGTGCCCGGTCTGCACGAACACGGCTGTTCGTACCGCACTCCGGGCGGCCTGATCCGGCGCATGAAGGAAGATGAGGGCACCTGGCTCGGACACGTCATGGAGCACGTCGCGATCGAGCTGCAGAACATGGCCGGCGAGGACGTGACCTTCGGCAAGACCCGCAGCATCGACGATCGCCCGGGCGTGTATTCGGTGATCTACGAATACGCCCAGCGCGAGGAAGGCATCGAGGCAGGCCAGCTCGCACTGCGCCTGCTGTGCTCGCTGCTGCCGGCCGAGTTGCGCGCGCAGATCGACGGCGACGCGGTGCCGGAGGACTGGCACTGGCCGGAGGCGCGCGACGCCTTCATCCGCTACGCGCAGCGCCGCGCGCTGGGCCCGTCCACC
>JBIJBH010000037.1:0-14118 GCA_044345315.1 Lysobacteraceae bacterium | reverse complement strand
GCCGCGCCGCGGAATCCTCCGGCCGTCGCGCCCAGGTCCAGCGTCGCGACGACGATGGCTTCGCCGCGCCGCGCACCGACGCCGAACGCCTGCTCGTGGACATCTACGAGAAGGTGCTGGGCGTGGCCCCGATCGGCATCCACGACAACTTCTTCGAACTCGGCGGCGACTCGGTCATCGGCATCCAGATCGTGGCCCAGGCCAAGGCCCGCGGCCTGCAGGTCAAGCCGGGACAGTTGTTCGACTTCCAGACCATCGCCGAACTGGCCGCCGAAGTCGGCGGCTCGCTCGGCGCTTCCGACGCCGCCGCGCCGCCGGCCGCCGCCCCGGCGCCCGCCGCCGCGTCGGCCGCCGCCGGCCCGGACGTGGACGACAGCGGGCTGTCGGAAGAAGACCTCAAATCGCTGTTGAGTCTCTGAGACGCGCATGGACAAGCAGGACATCCTCGCCATTTATCCGCTGACCGCGACCCAGCAGGGCATGCTGTTCCATGCCCTCAGCGAGCCGTCGACGACCGCCTACGTCGAGCAGGTCTCGCGGCGGTTGCCGCGCAGCGCGCCGGCGCTGTTCGCCCAGGCCTGGGCCCGGGTCGCGGAGCACTACGACGCGCTGCGCACCGGCTTCCGCTGGGAGGCGATCGATCGTCCGGCGCAGCTGGTGTTCGCCGCGGCCACGCCGGTGCCGACCGTGCTCGACTGGCGCGCGCTGGCCGAGCCCGAGCGCGAGGCGCGGCTGGAGGCGCATCTGCGCGAGGACCGCGCGCGCGGCTTCGACCTGACCCGTCCGCCGCTGATGCGGCTGACCCAGATCGCCTGGTCCGACGACGAAGACGTGTTCGTGTGGACCTACCATCACATGGTCCTGGACGGCTGGTCGGCGTTCCGGGTGATCGACGAAGTCCTCGCCGCCTACGACGCGCTCGAACGCGGCCAGAGTTTCGTCGCCAGCGGGCCGCGCGCGTTCAAACCCTACGTCACCTGGCTGCGCCAGCGCGACGCCGCCGCCGACGAGACTTGGTGGCGCGCGTATCTGCGCGACTTCCGGGTCGCCACGCCGCTCAACCTCGGTCTCGATGCGCCGTGGCGCGACGACGGCGCCAGCGGCCCGACCACCGTCGTCCACGATGTCCGCGCCGGCACCATGGACGCGCTGCGCGCCGTCGCGCGCCGCAATCGCGTCACCCTCAACACCTGCATCCAGGCGGTCTGGGCCTTCCTGCTGTCGCGCTGCAGCGGCGAGAACGACGTGGTCTTCGGCACCACCGTGTCCGGACGACCGCCGGAACTGCCCGACTGCGAGCGCATGGTCGGCCTGTTCATCAACACGCTGCCGGCGCGGGTGCGGCTGTCTGCGGGCATGACCGTCGCCGAGCTGCTGCAGGCGATCCAGGCCGGCGATCGCGGCCGGCTCGAACACGCCTATTCGCCGCTGGTCGAGATCCAGGGCTGGAGCGCGCTGCCGCAGGGCGCGCGGATGTTCGATTCGCTGCTCGCGGTGGAATCCTTCCCCGGTTCCGAACACTTCACCCTCGACCAGATCCGGGTGGTGCAGGAAACCAACTACACCCTCGCCCTGGTGGTCGAACCCAATCGCGAGCTGCGCCTGCGCGCGCTGTTCGACGCGGCGCAGACCTCGCCGGAGACGGTGCGCAACCTGCTGCGCCGTTTCGAGGCGGTGCTGATCGCGATGATCGCCGACGTCGACGCCCGGCTGGCGCAGCTGCCGTTCGCGCTGCCCGAGGAAATCGAGCGGCAGGCGCGCTGGAACCGCACCGCGGCGCCGTACGAGGCGACCGGATCGATCGCCGATCGCTTCGTCGCCTGCGCCCTGCGCACGCCGGAGGCGACCGCGGTCGACGACGGCGTCCTGCGCCTGAGCTACGCCGAACTGCTCGATCGCGCCGATCGTCTCGCCGGCGCGCTGCAGGCCCGCGGCGCGCGCCGCGGCGACGTGGTCGCGATGCTGTTCGCGCCCTCGACCGACATGATCGTCGCCGCGGTCGGCATCGTCCGTGCCGGCTGCGCCTACGCGCCGCTGGACCCGACCCATCCGCGCGAACGCCAGGCCGGCATCCTCGCGGACCTGCGCGCGCCGCTGTTCGTGACCCATCGCGACGCCGCCGACGGTCTGGACGTGCCTGCCGACTGCGCACTGCTGCGTCTGGAGGACACGCTGGCGGCAGCGCCGGCGCCGCGCCTGGACCACGGCCCGTTCGAACCGACCGATCCGGTGTACGTGATGCACACCTCCGGTTCCACCGGCAAGCCGAAGGCCGCGGGCGTCTATCACCACAGCTTCGTCAATCTGATGAGCTGGTGGAACGCCGAGTTCGGCTTCGGCGCCGACGACCGCGTGCTGCTGGTCAACAAGATCTCCTTCGACCTGCTGCAGAAGAACGTCTGGGGCGCGCTGTGCAGCGGCGGCGAAGTCCACGTCGTTCCTGACCTGCGCTACGACCCGGTGCGCGTGCGCGCCTGGATCCGCGAGCGCGGCATCTCGTGGATGAACTGCACGCCGTCGATGGCCTACGCCCTGCTCGACTGCGTCGAGGACGACGACTACGCCGACTTCGCCAGCCTGCGCCTGCTGATGCTCGGCGGCGAGGCGGTGCAGAAGTCGCGCTTCGCGCGCTGGCAGGCCTCGCCGGCGCGGCGCACCGAGATCGTCAACACCTACGGCCCGACCGAATGCGCCGACCTGTGCGGCGTCCACCGCTTCGCGCCGGAGGAGTTCGCGCGGCCCGAGCTGCCGGTGACGGTCGGCGCGGCGCTGCCGAACATCCGCCTGTACGTGCTCGACGACCAGTGGCGCCCGCTGCCGCCGTTCACCCTCGGTGAGGTCGTGATCGGCGGCGTTTCGGTCGGCACCGGTTATCTCAACAACGCGGCGATGAGCGCGGAGAAGTTCTTCCCCGATTTCATCGACGGCGCGCCGGGCGCGCGCCTCTACCGCACCGGCGACACCGGCTACATGGGTCCGGATGGACGCATCTACGTGCGCGGCCGGGTCGATTTCCAGGTCAAGCTGCGCGGCCAGCGCATCGAGCTGGAGGAGATCGACGCGATCGCCCGCCGCTGCGCCTGGGTCGAGGATGCGGTGACCGTGCTGGCCGAGGGCGAGCGTCTGGTCAGCTACCTCAGCCTGCGCGCGGAGGCGCCCGAGGACTGGCGCGACGCGCTGCACGCGACGCTGTCGCGCAACCTCGCCGCCGGTCTGGTGCCGTCGGCGTTCGTGCGCATGGACGCGCTGCCGCTCAACGACAACGGCAAGGTCAACCGCGCCGCGCTGCCGCCGTTCTCGCCGGCGGACCTGATCGGCGGCGACGCCCGGGTGGCGCCGCGCGACGACACCGAGCGCGGCCTCGCCGCGATCTGGGCCGCGGTGCTCGGACACGACGGATTCGGCGTCACCGACGACTTCTTCGAACTCGGCGGCCATTCGCTGAGCATCACCCAGATCTACTCGCGCATCCCCAAGGCCTTCGGAGTGTCGGTGGCGTTGTCCGAACTGTTCTCGGAGCCGACCATCGCCGGACAGGCCGAACTGATCGCGGCTGCGCGCGCGCAGCCGGCGTCCGAGGGCGATGCCGGTGCCGACGCCGCGCCGACGCTCGCGCCGCGCGAACGCCCGCCGAGCCTGCCGCTGTCCTCCAGCCAGGCGCGGTTCTGGTTCCTGCAGCAGTACGAGCCGGAGAATCCGGCCTGCAACGTGCCCAGCGTGCTGCGCTTCAGCGGCTTCGACGGCGACACCGTGCGCCGCGCGCTGGTCGCGCTGTGCCAGCGCCATGAACCGCTGCGCACCCGCTTCGCGCTGGACGACGAGGGCCGGCCCTGCCAGCGGATCGAGCCCGAGGCGCGGCCCGAGTGGCGCAGCGTGGATCTCTCCGCGGTCGCCGCGGAGGTCGCCGACGCCGAGATCGCGGCGCTGGCCGCCGACCAGGTCAGCCGCAGTTTCGATCTGGCCGCCGCGCCGCCCGCGCGTTATCTGTGGGTGCGGCTGGCGGACGATCGCGCCCTGCTGCTGGTCACGCTGCACCACATCATCATCGACGGCTGGTCGATGGAGGTGTTCGAGCGCGAACTGCGCGCGCTGTGCGCGCAGTTGGCCCGCGGCGAGACGCCCGCGCTGCCGCCGCTGCCGCTGCAGTACGCCGACCATGCGCTGTGGCAGCGCGAATGGCTGGCAAGCGAGGACGCCGCGCGGCAGCTGGAGGCCTGGCGCGCCGCGCTCGCCGACGGCAGCAACCTGATCGCGCTGCCGTTCGATCGCCAGCGGGCCGAGCGTCGCGACTATCGCGGCGGCGTCGTGCGTCGCCTGCTGCCGCCGGCGCTGTCGGCGCGGATCAAGGCCGCGGCCGAACGCGCCAAAGTCACGCCGTACATGCTGCTGCTGGCCGCGTTCCAGGCGTTCGTGCACCGGATCTCCGACCAGGACGATTTCAATATCGGCAGCCCGGTGGCCAATCGCCACCGCCGCGAGACCGAAGGTCTGATCGGCCTGTTCGTCAACACCATCGTGCTGCGCGCGCGGATCGGCGCCGGCGACGATTTCTCCGCGCTGCTGCAGCGCACCCGCGGCGAAGTGCTGGCCGCGCAGTCGCGTCAGGACCTGCCGTTCGAGACCCTGGTCGAACACCTCGGCGGCGAGCGTCATCCGGCGCTCAATCCCCTGTTCCAGGTGCTGTTCTCGGTGCAGGCGGCCTACGAGGACACCTCGCTGATTCCCGAGGGCGCCTGGGTGTCGCGGTTCGACCTGCAGGTGATCTTCAGCGAGACCGCCGACGGCTGGCGCGGCGCCTGGGAGTATTCGGCGGATCTGTTCGATCGCGCCACGGTCGAGCGTTTCGCCGCGCAGTTCGCGGCGCTGCTGGACGACGCGCTGAGCGAGCCGGCGCGTCCGCTCGCGCAGCTGCGCCTGGGCGAGCCGCATGCGCCGGCCGCGCAACTGCGCCCGTATCCGCGCGACGCCGCGATCGACGCGCTGTTCGCGGACGTCGCGCGCGCTGCGCCTGAACGGGTCGCGCTGCGCTGCGGCGACGCGGTCTGCCGCTACGGCGAACTGGCCGACATGGCGCGGCGGATCGCCGGCGGCCTCGCCGCGCGCGGCGTGGCGCCGGGCGCGCGGGTCGGCATCGGCCTGTCGCGCGGCGTGCCGCTGATCGCCGGCCTGCTCGGCATCCTCGCCGCCGGCGCGGCCTACGTGCCGCTGGACCCGGCCTATCCGGCCGAGCGCCTGGCGCTGATGGCCGGCGACGCCGAGGTCGCGCTGGTGATCGCGCCCGCCGACGGCCTGGCCGCCTGGCAGGCGATGGGCATCGAGGCGATCGACATCGACACACTGCTCGCGCATGCGCCCGCGGCCGAGGCGCCGCGCAGCGGCGGCGACGCGCCGGCGTACATCGTCTACACCTCCGGCTCCACCGGCCGGCCCAAGGGCGTGGAAGTGCCGCATCGCGCAGTGGTGCGACTGGTGCGCGAGACGGACTACTGCCCGCTCGACGCCGAGACGGTGATGCTGCAGGCGGCGCCGGTGGCGTTCGACGCTTCCACCTTCGAGATCTGGGGCGCGCTGCTCAACGGCGGTGAGCTGGCGATCTCGCCCGGCGACAGCGTCGACATCGCGGACCTCGCGGCGCTGATCGCGCAGCATCGGGTCAACACCGCATGGCTGACCAGCGGTCTGTTCGATGCGTGGTCGACGCAGCTGCGCGGCCCCAGCGGCCTGCGCTGGCTGCTCACCGGCGGCGAAGCGATGAATCCCGAGGCGCTGCGCAGGGTGCTCGCGGCCGATCCGCACGTGACCGTCGTCAATGGCTACGGCCCGACCGAGAACACCACCTTCTCCACCTGGTACCCGGTGCCGCGCGATCGCGATCCGCGGCGGCCGGTGCCGATCGGGCGCGCCATCGCCAACAGCACGGTCGCGGTGATGGACGCCGCGGGCCGGCGCCTGCCGGTCGGCGTGCCGGGCGAACTGTGGGTCGGCGGCGAGGGCCTGGCGCTGGGCTATCGCGGCCAGCCGGCGCTGACCGCCGAACGTTTCGTCGCCGATCCGGAGGCGCCGCAGACGCGGATGTACCGCACCGGCGACATCGTGCGTTACGACGCCGACGGCGAATTGATCTTCCTCGGCCGTCGCGACGGTCAGGTCAAGCTGCGCGGCTTCCGGATCGAACTCGACGAGGTGCGCGCGGCGCTCGCCGCGCAGCCCGGCGTCGCCGCCGCGGTCGCGGCGATCCGCGATCTGGGGCCGACCGGCCGCCAACTGCTGGCCTGGGTGGTCCCGGCCGACAGCGCGACCCTTGCCGAGGACGCGCTGCGCGCGCAGCTGCGCCAGCGTCTGCCGGGCTTCATGGTGCCGGCGCGGATCGTTCCGGTGGCGTCGATCCCGCTCAACGCCAACGGCAAGGTCGATGTCGCCGCGCTGCCCGCGCCGGCGGCCGCGACCGGCGCCGCCGCGCGCGTGGAGCCGGCCGGCGAGACCGAACAGGCGATCTGGGAGATCTGGGCGCAGATGCTCGGCACCCGCGAGTTCGGCGCGACCGACGGTTTCTTCGAACTCGGCGGCCACTCGCTGGTCGCGGCGCGGACGATCGCGGCGATCGAACAGGTGTTCGGCGTGCGTCTGCCGCTGCGCGATCTGTTCGCCGGGCCGACCGTGCGCGAGGTCGCGCTCGCGGTCGATCTGCTGCGCTGGCGCGACGCCGCCGTCGAGGACGCGGCCGAGGACGCCGAGCGCGAGGTGGGTGTGCTATGAGCGAAGTGATCGAACTGGTCCGCAGCCTGCGCGACCGCGGCATCCGGCTGTGGTCGGAAGACGGCCAGCTGCGCTACAGCGCGCCGCCGGGCGGCATGGACGAAGACATCCGCGCCCGGGTGCGCGCGCAGCGCGACGCGCTGATCGCGTGGCTGGCGCAGGGGCAGGCGCCGGCCGCTGCGCCGCGCGCGCTGCCGCGCGACGGCGGTCCGCTGCCGGCGTCGCTGGCGCAGTCGCGGATGTTCTTCCTCGACCGCATCGCGCCCGGCGCCTATCACTGCCCGGCGGCGATCGCGCTCGACGACGCCACCGACGATGCCGCCCTGCAGTCCGCCCTGGACGGTCTGGTCGCGCGCCACGAAGCGCTGCGCACGCGGTTCCGGCTGGAAGGCGCGGAGCTGGCGCAGATCGTCGACCCGCCCGCCGCTGTCGAACTGCGCCGCCTGCACGCCGACGACCCTGGCCGCGCGCAGGCGCTCGCCGACGCCTTCTTCGCCGAAGCGTTCGATCTGCAGCACGGCGCGCCGCTGCGCGCCGCGCTGCTGGTCTGCGCCGGCACCCGCACCCTGCTGCTGTGCCTGCATCACATCGTCGTCGACGGCTGGTCGATCGGCGTGCTGGGCGCGGAACTGCGCCGCGCGATCGCCGGCGAGACCCTGTCCGCACCGGCGTGGCAGTACGCCGAATTCGCCGACTGGCAGCGGCGCGAACTCGACGGCCGGATCCGCGCCGGGCAGCTGCCCTGGTGGCTGCAGCGTCTCGCCGACGCTCCGGCGGCGCTCGACCTGCCCACCGATCGGCCGCGGCCGGCGGTGTTTCCGACCCGCGGCGCGCTGCATCGCAGCGTCCTCGGCACCGGTCTGGAGGTCGCGCGGATCGAGGCCGCCGCGGCCGCGGCCGGGGTCACGCCCTTCATGCTGCTGCTCGCCGCGTTCCAGGCGCTGCTGCACCGCTGGACCGCCGCCGAAGACCTCTGCATCGGCACTCCGGTCGCCAATCGCGTGCGTCCGGAGTTCGCCGGCACCATCGGCTGCTTCGTCAACACCGTCGTGCTCCGCGCCGCGCCCGCGGCGGACACGCCCTTCGCCGATTTCCTGCAGGACACCCGACACGGCGTGGTCGACGCCTTCGATCGCCAGGAGCTGCCGTTCGAACTGCTGGTGGAGCAACTGGGCGTCGCCCGCGACCCCAGCCGGCATCCGCTGTTCCAGGCGATGTTCGTGCTGCAGACCAACGAGGGCGCGGCCGACGCCAGTCTCGCCGCCGCGCAGGGTCCGGTGCGCGCCGGCGTGGACGCCTGCAAGTTCGATCTGAACGTGGCGATCGCCGCGGTCGACGGCCGCTATCACCTCGAATGCGAATACGCCGCCGATCTCTACGACGCCGCCACCGTCGAGCGCCTGTTCCGCCACTACGTCAACCTGCTGCGCGACGCGCTGGCGCGGCCGCAGGCGCCGCTGGGGCAACTGCAGTATCTCGACGCCGAAGACCGCGCCGAACTGGAGCGCATCCAGGCCGGCCCGGTGCGCCCGCTCGATCCCGAGGACACCGTGCTGCGCCGTTTCGAGCGCCGGGTCGCGGTCGATCCGCAGGCGATCGCGCTGCGCTGCGGCGACCGCAGTCTGGGCTACGCCGAACTCGACGCCGAGGCCGACGCTCTGGCCGCGCAGCTGCGCGCCGTCGGCGTGCGTCCCGGCGCGGTCTGCGCGCTGATGATGGAGCGCTCGGTGGCGATGGTGCGCGCGATCCTCGCGTCGCTCAAATGCGGCGCCGCCTGGCTGCCGATCGATCCCGGCCTGCCCGCGGCGCGCATCGATTTCATCCTGCGCGACGCCGGCGTCGCCGCGCTGATGGTGCAGGCGCAGGCCGACGGCACGACCCCGCCCGCGGTGGCCGGCGTCGCCTGCCCGGTGCTGGTCTGCGGTGAGGAACCGCCGCCCGCCGCGCCCGCGGTCGCCCATGCCGCGCAGCCCGAGGACTGGGCCTACGTGCTCTACACCTCGGGCACGACCGGCCAGCCCAAGGGCGTGGTCAACCACCACGCCGGTCTGGCCAACCGCATCGACTGGATGCAGCGCAACTTCCCGATCGGCCCCGGCGACGTGGTGCTGCAGAAGACCAACTACGCCTTCGACGTGTCGGTATGGGAATTCGTCTGGCCGCTCACCGAGGGCGCGACCCTGGCGATGGCCGCGCCCGGCCGCCACGGCGATCCGCTGTATCTGGCCGACTGCATCGCCGCCCACGGCGTCACCGTGATGCATTTCGTGCCCTCGATGATGGCCGGCTTCGCCTCCGCGCTGAGCGACGATGCGCGGCGCCGGCAACTGGCCTCGCTGCGCGCGGTGTTCGCCAGCGGCGAGGCGCTGTCGGCGAAGACCGCGGCCGCGTTCCGCGCGCTCGGCACCGGCGCGAAGCTGTTCAATCTCTACGGCCCGACCGAAGCGGCGATCGACGTCACCGTGTGGGACTGCGACGACACGCCGCCGCATCCGGACATCGTCCCGCTGGGGCGTCCGATCGACAACATCGAAATCCGGATCCTCGACGCGCAGGGCGCGCCGGTCGCGGTCGGCGTGTGCGGCGAGCTGTGCATCGGCGGCGTCGGTCTGGCCACCGGATATCTCGCCCGGCCCGCGCTCACCGCGACCAGCTTCGTGCCGCATCCCGAACGCCCCGGCGCGCGCCTGTACCGCACCGGCGACCGCGCGCGCTGGCGCGCGGAGGGCATCCTCGAATACTTCGGCCGCCTCGATTTCCAGGTGAAGCTGCGCGGTCTGCGCATCGAGCTGGGCGAGGTCGAGACGCAGCTGATGGCGCAGCCCGGCGTGGTCAACGCCGGCGCCGTCGTGGTCCGCGCCGGCGGCAGCGACGAGCAGTACCTCATCGCCTACGTCGAGGCCGCGGGCGAGGACGCCGCGGACCCGGAAAGCCGGCTCAAGGACGCGCTGCGCGGCGTGCTGCCGGACTACATGGTGCCGCACCGGATCGTCGTGCTGGAGCGGCTGCCGCTCAACGCCAACGGCAAGCTCGATCGCAAGGCGCTGATGCAGCGGCCGCTGGAACTGGTCGCGGCGGAAGCCGAAACGGTCGCCGCCGAAGGCGACGTCGAACGTCGTGTGCACGACGTCTGGGCCGGCATCCTCGGCGTGGACACGATCGGCGTCACCCGCAACCTGTTCGACGCCGGCGCCACCTCGCTGCTGATGATCGCGGCGCAGCAGAAGTTCGCCGCCGCGTTCGGCCGCGAGATCGCGCTGGTCAAGCTGTTCGCCCATCCCACCATCCGCGGCTTCGCCGCCTTCCTCGCCGAGGACGACGCCGGCGCCGCGCAAGCGGCCGCAGTCGTCGCCGAAGCGATCGAAACCCGACACCAGGGCGCTTCGCGCCTCGGCCAATTGCGTCGCCGGCATCAGGCCGGCGGCGCCTCCTGAGCGTCACCGCACCGGAAACGAAAACAGCATGAGTCAGGACACTACTTACAGCGGCACGGAAATCGCGGTGATCGGCATGACCGGGCGATTCCCCGGCGCGCGCGATCTCAACAGCTTCTGGAACAACCTGCTCGAAGGCCGCGAGTCGATCCGGTTCTTCAGCCGCGACGAACTGCTGGCGGCCGGCGTGCGCGAGTCGCTGATCGCCGATCCCGATTACGTGCCCGCGCGCGGCGTGCTCGGAGACGTCGACCGCTTCGACGCGGCGTTCTTCGGCTACAGCCCGAAGGAAGCGGCGATGCTCGATCCGCAGCAGCGCCTGTTCCTGGAAACCGCCTGGCAGGCGATGGAATGCGCCGGCTACGACCCGCGCCGGCTGAAGGGCCGCAGCGGCGTGTTCGCGAGCGTCGGCTTCAACTCCTACCTGCTGCTCAATCTCGAAGTGCAGTCCGACTTCATGAACGTCGAGCACGGCCCGCAGGCGATGTTGTCCAACGACAAGGACTTCCTCGCCACCCGCGTGTCCTACAAGCTCGGACTCACCGGTCCGGCGGTCGTGGTCCAGTCCGCCTGTTCCAGCTCGCTGGTCGCGATCCATCTGGCCTGCCAGAGCCTGCTCGCCGGCGATTCCGACATCGCGATGGCCGGCGGCATCACCCTGCGCGTGCCGGAGACCACCGGCCATCTGTTCCAGGACGGCATGATCAACTCGAAGGACGGCCACTGCCGGCCGTTCGACAAGGACGCCAACGGCACCGTCGCCGGCAACGGCGTCGGCGTGGTCGTGCTCAAGCGGCTGGAGGACGCGATCCGCGATCGCGACCACATCCACGCCGTGGTCCGCGCCACCGCGATCAACAACGACGGCGACGACAAGGTCGGCTATGCGGCGCCCAGCGCCGGCGGCCAGGCCCACGTGATCGCCCTGGCGCAGAGCCTCGCCGGCATCGACGCCGGCAGCGTCGGCTACGTCGAAGCCCACGGCAGCGGCACGCGCATGGGCGACCCGATCGAGATCGAGGCCCTGCGCCAGGCGTTCCGCACCAGCACCGACGCGGTCGGCTTCTGCGCGGTCGGTTCGGTCAAGGCCAACATCGGCCATCTCGACGCCGCCGCCGGCGTCGCCGGCTTCATCCGCGCCGCGCTGGCGGTCGAGAACGGGATCATTCCGCCGAACGCGAACTACAGCGAATCCAACCCGCTGTGCCAGTTCAACGGCAGTCCGTTCTACGTGCCGACCGCGCCCACGCCCTGGCCGGCGCTGGGTCCGGCGCGTCGCGCGGGGGTCAGCTCGTTCGGCATGGGCGGGACCAATGCGCATGTGGTGATCGAACAGGCGCCGACCCGGCCGGCGAGCGGCCCCGGCCGCGAATGGCAGCTGCTGCGGGTGTCGGCGCGCACCGCGCGCAGCCTCGACCGCGCCAAGGACGGGCTGCGCGCGGACCTGGAGCGTCTGCAGAACACTCCGCTGGCCGACATCGCCTGGAGCCTGCACCTGGGCCGCCAGTCGTTCGCGCACAGCTGCGCGGTGGTCGCGCGCACGCCGGCCGACGCGCTTGCGATGGTGTCTTCCGGACACAACGCGCAGGTCCACAACGCGATCTGGGACGGCCGCGAACGCGCGCTGACCTTCATGTTCTCCGGGCAGGGCGCGCAGTTCCTCGGCATGGGCCGCGAGCTGTACCGCCGCGAGGCCGGCTTCGCCGCCGACATCGACGCCTGCGCCGCGGTGCTCGATCCGATCATCGGCTGCCCGCTGATCGACGTGCTGTTCGGCGACGACGATCCCGAGCGCGCGCAGCAGCGCCTCAACGAGACCGCCTTCACCCAGCCGGCGCTGTTCGCGATCGAATACGCGCTGGCGCGGCTGCTGATGCGCTGCGGTCTCCAGCCGGCGGCGCTGATCGGCCACAGCATCGGCGAATACGTCGCCGCCTGCATCGCCGGCGTGTTCTCGCTGGAGGACGCGCTGCGCCTGGTCGCGCATCGCGGCCGGCTCATCCAGTCGCTGCCGCCCGGCGCGATGCTGCTGGTGCCGCTGTCGCCGCAGGACGTGCAGCCGTGGCTGTCGGACGAGGTCGCGCTGGCGGTGGTCAACGCGCCCGAGATCTCGATCCTCTCCGGGCCGATCCCGGCGATCGACGCGGTCGCGGCGGCGCTGGAAGGGCAGGGCGTGCGGGTCAAGCGCCTGCGCACGTCGCACGCGTTCCACTCGCCGATGATGACCCCGATCCTGGAATCGTTCCGCGCGCTGTTCGACGGCATCGCCATGCACGCGCCGCAGATTCCGATCGTCTCCAATCTCGGCGGCGACTGGATGACCCCGCAGCAGGCCACCGATCCCGATTACTGGGTGCGGCATCTCGCCGGCACGGTGCAGTTCGCCAAGGGCATCGACAAGCTGTCCAACGGCGAGCCTCGGCTGTTCGTGGAGGTCGGTCCCGGCGACGGGCTGGCGCAGTTCGCGCGCCGCACCCTCGGCCGCGCCGGCGCCCATCTGGTCGATGCGCTGCTGCCGCGCGCACGCGAGGGCGAGATCGACGATGCCCAGTTCCAGTGGCTCTCGGCGCTGGGCCGGATCGCCGCGCAGGGCATCGCGGTCGACTGGGACGCCTTCTACGCCGGTCAGACCCGCAACCGCATCCCGCTGTCGCCGTATCCCTTCCTCGGCGAACGCTACTGGGTGACCGGGCTGGGCGAACGCGGCGCGCAGCGCGCCGAGCGCGCGTCCTCGCCGCTGTCGATCGACGCCTGGAGCCGCAGCGCAATTGCGCCGCTGGCCGCGCCGTCGGCGTCGGCGCCGTCCCTGTTCATCGATGCCGGCGGCGCCGCCGCGTGGCCGGCGGCGCTGGGCGACCTCGCCGCGCAGGCGCTGCGCGTGTCCATCGGCGCCGCTGGCGCGCCCGGCGTGGAAACGCTCGACGGCGAAAACGCCGATGCCTGGCGTGCGCTGCTCGACCGTCGCTGCGCGGATCTCGGCGATGCGCCGCTGCGTCTGGTTTACGCGCTGGCGGACTGCGGCGACGAAGCCGCGCCGGTGCGCGCGCACAGCCTGATCAAGGCGCTGGTGCAGCGTCTGGGCGAGCGCGGCGGCGAGGCCGAAGTGACCGTACTGGTGCGCGGCGCGCAGCGCGTGCTCGGCACCGAATCCGCGCCGCAGTGGGCGCTGACCGCGATCGAACGCCTGCTCGCCGCGGCGCATGCGCTGCAGCCGGCGCTGCGCTGGCGCAGCATCGATCTGGGCGAAGCCGCGGCGCCGGCGCCGGTCGGACTGCTGGGCCGTCTGTTCGGCCGCGACCGCGCCGCCGGCGGCGAGGACGTCGCCGCGCCTGCGGCGCTGCTGCGCGCCGACTGGCCGGCCTTCGCCCACGCCTCCGCGCTGGCCTACCGCAACGGCCTGCGCTGGCAGCGCCAGCGCACCAGCGTCGATGCCGACGCCGCCGGCGCTGCCGCTGCCGCGGCTGCCTCCGCGATGCCGGCCGCGGTGCTGGTGTACGGCCGCGTCGACGCCCTCGCCGAGGCCCTGATCCGCGGCTGGCACGCCGCGCACGGCGGCCGCTTCCTGCTGCTGGACACCGGCGAACGCAGCGACGAGCTGCGCCGCGACGCGCAGCGTCTGGAAGCCGCGGGCGTCCCGGCCGAGGTGCTGGCGACCGGCGAGCGTCTGGCCTTCGGCCGCCGGCTCGGCGAACTGGCGCGCACCGGCCCGGTGGCGCTGTGGCATTTCCTCGACGACCGCGCCGCCGAAGCCGAGGAAGTGCTGGTCTATCTGCAGCCCAAGGACGTGCGCGCGGTGCTCGAAGGCGCGCGCGCGCTCGCCGAAGGGCTCGGCGGCATTCCGGTCGCGCACCAGGTCTGGTTCGCGCCGACCGGCGCGCGCTTCGGTCATCCGCCGCTGCTGCTGCAGGCGCTCACCGACGCCCGCCTC
>JBIJBH010000487.1:0-2850 GCA_044345315.1 Lysobacteraceae bacterium | reverse complement strand
TCGCCTTCAAGTTCGGTGCCGCGCCGTTCCACATGTGGCTGCCGGACGTCTATCACGGCGCGCCGACGCCGATCACGCTGTTCATCGGCGCCGCGCCCAAGCTGGCTGCGTTCGCGATGGCGTATCGCCTGCTCGAAGGCGGTGTCGGCCCGCTCGACGAACAGTGGCGCACACTGTTGTCCGGCATCGCCGCGCTGTCGCTGGTGGTCGGCAACCTGATCGCGCTGGCGCAGAGCAATCTCAAGCGCATGCTCGCGTACTCCACGATCTCGCACGTCGGCTTCCTGCTGATGGGCATGGCCGGCGGCGGTGCGGTGGGTTACGCCTCGTCGATGTTCTACGCGATCAGCTACGCGGTGATGTCGGCCGCGGCCTTCGGCGCGATCGTGGTGCTGTCGCGCCGTGGCTTCGAAGCCGACCGCATCGACGACTACAAGGGTCTCAACGCACGCAGCCCGTGGATGGCCGGACTGGTGCTGTGCGTGATGGCTTCGCTCGCCGGCGTGCCGCCGTTCCTCGGGTTCTGGGCCAAGCTCGCGGTGCTGCGCGCGGCCTGGGAAGGCGGCATGATCTGGCTCACGATCGTCGGCATCGTGTTCGCGGTGATCGGCGCGTTCTACTACCTGCGCGTGATCCGGGTGATGTACTTCGACGAACCCGAAGGCGAGCCGATGGTGCAGCGCGACGACATCGCCCTGCGCGCGGTGTTCGCGATCAATGCGCTGGCGCTGCTGGTGCTGGGCCTCGCGTGGAACCCGATCATGGCCTGGTGCCAGCGCGCGTTCGCCTGAATGCGCTCCGGTCCGGCGCCGGCCTCGTGCGCAACGGTCGCGTGAGGCTTGCAATTCTTGCGTCCGGTCACCATAATTCCGCTTCTGCTGCGGGGTGGAGCAGTCTGGCAGCTCGTCGGGCTCATAACCCGAAGGTCGCAGGTTCAAATCCTGCCCCCGCTACCACGTTCAGTCTGATTCGCGCGTCGGCCCACGGGCCTTCCGCGGGTCCGGCAAACGGGGCTTGTCGAAGCGATTGCTTCCGCTTCGACGCCGACATCCAGCGGTATCGGACAAGGGGCCCCAGCGGCCCCTTTCTCTTTCCGGAAACCCCATGGCGGACAAGGCCACCGACATCGCGACGCTGCTTTCGCCGACGGTCCAGGCGCTCGGTCTGGAGCTGCTCGGCATCGAGTATCTCCCTTCGCCCGGCGGCGCGCTGCTGCGTCTCTACATCGACGTGAGCGAAGCCGACGCCGCCCTGGAACCGCCGCGGATGGTCGGGATCGAGGACTGCGAGTCGGTCAGTCGCGAAGTGTCGGCGGTGCTGGATGTCGAGGACCCGATCAGCGGGCACTACACGCTGGAAGTCTCTTCGCCGGGCGTCGATCGTCCGCTGTTCACACCGGCCCAGTTCGCGCGTTTCGTCGGCCAGGAGGCCAAGGTCGCACTGAAGCTGCCGCAGGACGGGCGCCGTCGCCTGCAGGGCCGGATCGTCTCGGTCGAGGGCGAGACGATCGCTTTCGAGCTGGAGGCCAAGCCCGAGCCGCTGCGCCTCGCGGTCGATTTCGACAACATCGAGAAGGCGCGGCTGATTCCCGACTGGGCGGCGCTGGGACTGGCGCCGGAAAAGCCCGGCAAGAAGCCGGCCCCCAAAGGCAAGTCAGCAGGCAAGTCTGCAGGCAAACCAGGCGGGAAGCCGACGAAGCGACCGTCTCCGCGCGGTTGAATCGTGACCCGGGCGCACCCGAAAGGATCGCTCGGAAAGTGGGGCAGGGGATGTGGAAACACGTCCCGGAAGGATCCGGACGCAGCGCAGAACATCCGCGGCTGCATGCGTTCGGCGACAAACGTTTTTGATGTCCCCTTGAGTCGAGGGGACAGCCAGCCCCGCAGGGTCTGGCAGAGGAGGTGGAAACACGTCCTCACGCAGCCGAATACACGAATTCAAAGATCCAGAGGCGTAACAGAATGAGCAAGGAACTGTTGCTGGTGGTGGATGCGGTCGCCAACGAAAAGGGCGTGCCGGAGTCGGTCATCATCGAGGCCCTCGAGGCGGCGCTGGCCACCGCGGCCAAGAAGCGCTATCACGATCAGGACGTGCTCACGCGCGTGTCGATCAATCCGAAGGACGGCACCTACGAGACGTACCGCCGCTGGGAAGTGGTGGCCGACGACGTGGTGATGGAGTCCCCGGACCGCCAGGTTCGCCTGATGGACGCGGTCGACGAAGTCGAAGGCGTCGAGGTCGGCGATTACATCGAAGAACAGATCGAGAACCCCGAATTCGGCCGGATCGCCGCGCAGGCCGCCAAGCAGGTGATCGTGCAGCGCGTGCGCGAGGCCGAGCGCCAGCAGGTCGTGGATGCGTGGAAAGACCGCGTCGGCGAACTGGTCAACGGCGTGGTCAAGCGCGTCGAGCGCGGCAACGTCTACGTCGATCTCGGCGGCAACGCCGAAGCCTTCATCCCCAAGGACAAGGCGATCCCGCGCGACGTGGTCCGCGCCGGCGACCGCGTCCGCGGCTATCTGTACGACGTGCGCAGCGAGCCCCGCGGCCCGCAGCTGTTCATCAGCCGCGCCGCGCCCGAATTCATGATGGAGCTGTTCAAGCTCGAAGTGCCGGAAGTCGGCCAGGGCCTGGTCGAGATCAAGGCCTGCGCCCGCGACCCGGGCGATCGCGCCAAGATCGCGGTCGTGGCCTACGACAACCGCACCGACCCGATCGGCGCCTGCATCGGCATGCGCGGTTCGCGCGTGCAGGCGGTCAGCAACGAGCTGAACGGCGAGCGCGTGGACATCGTGCTGTGGTCGGATGACCCGGCGCAGTTCGTCATCGGTGCGCTTGCGCCCGCCAATG
>JBIJBH010000391.1:0-3992 GCA_044345315.1 Lysobacteraceae bacterium | reverse complement strand
GAAACCTGCGAACGCAGCCTGGCCACGCTCGAAGGCGACGACGCGCCTTCGCCGCTGCAGATCCTGCGTTCGCTGCAGCACGACCTCGGCCGCGCCCGCGACGACGAACCGCGGCTGGCCGAAGTCGAAGGCATGCTCGACGCCGCCGCGATCCAGATCGACGAAGCGACCCGCCTGCTGCACCGCATCCGCGACGATCTCGATCTCGATCCGGACCGCTTCGCGGCGCTGGAGGACCGGATCGGCCGCCTGCACGATCTCGGCCGCAAGCATCGGGTCTTGCCCGAGGCCCTGCACGAGGTCCGCGAACGGATCGCGGCCGAGCTGGACGGCCTGCGCAACGCCGGCGTCCGCCTCGCCGCGCTCGATACCGACATCGCCGCAGCAGCCGCCCGCTGGTCCGAGGCCGCCGCGGCGCTGAGCACTGCCCGCGCCCAGGCTGCCGCCCGTCTGTCGGCGGCGGTCGGGGCGCTGATGGGCGAACTCGGGATGGGCGGCGGCCGCTTCGAGGTCGCGCTGGAGCCGGTCGAACCCGGCCGCCCGGACCCGCTGGGCGCGGAACGGGCGGAATTCCTGGTCTCGGCCAACGCCGGCCAACCGCCGCGGCCGCTGCGCAAGGTCGCCTCCGGCGGCGAACTCTCGCGGATCTCGCTGGCGATCGAAGTGGCCGCACTGGGCCTGGACGCGGTGCCGACCATGGTCTTCGACGAAGTCGATTCGGGCATCGGCGGCGCGGTCGCCGAGATCGTCGGCCAGAAACTGCGCGCCCTCGGCGAAACCCGCCAGGTGCTCTGCGTCACCCACCAGCCGCAGGTCGCGGCCCAGGGCCACGCGCACTACCGGGTGAGCAAGGCCGAAACCGGCGGCATGACCCAGAGCGCAGTGCAGAAACTCGGCCCGAAGGAGCGCCGGGAAGAACTGGCGCGGATGCTGGGCGGTGTCGAAGTCAGCCGGGAAGCCCGTGCGGCGGCGAAGCGGCTGCTGGACGGGGTGGCCTGAGGGCCGAATGTTTCCGCTGGAGCGGCCGTCAGGCGGCTGATGTGCTCGCGATGAAGCGCAGTGGCCTGAAGGCCACTCTGCCGGGCCTCCGGTTCATTTCTTCTTGCGCACGTACAGCACCAGCGCGTGCGCCTCGATCTCGTAGCCGTATTCGGCCGCGATCCGGTGCTGCAGTTCCTCGATCTCCGGGCTCTCGAACTCGATGATCTTGCCGGTGTCGATATCGACCATGTGGTCGTGATGATCGCCACGATCCAGCTCGTAGACCGCGTGGCCGCCCTCGAAATTGTGCTTGAGCACGAGTCCGGCGGCCTCGAACTGGGTCAGCACCCGGTAGACGGTGGCGAGGCCGATCTCGTCGCCCTCCTCCACCAGCTTGCGGTAGATGTCTTCGGCGGTCATGTGCCGCGGGCGGGTGTGCTCGAGCAACTCGAGAATCCGCATCCGCGGGTGGGTGACTTTCAGGCCGAGTTTGCGGAGGTCTCTGGTTTCCATGAACGTTTCCATGAACGCTTCCGTAGAGCGCGGTCCGGGGGCGAGCGGGAGACTGGGGCTACCAACCCGTCATGAACGGCGACCTGCCGGCTGACGGCGAAGACGGTCGACAGTGTATCATCGGCGCCCGCGACACCCCTTCCTCCGCCGGCCCGCGCATGCCCAAGATCACCCGCCGCACCCTCCGCACCACCCTGCTCGTCTTCGCTGTCGCCGTCGCGACCGCCGGCTGCGGCGTCATCTACCGGCAGCCGATCTATCAGGGCAATCTGCTCGACAAGAGCGCGATCGACCAGCTGCAGGCCGGGATGACCAAGCAGGACGTGATGGCGCTGCTCGGCACGCCGTCGATCACCGACTCGTTCAACCAGAATCGCTGGGACTACACCGCGACCCAGCGCATCAACCGCCGCGGCACCACCGAAGTCAAGAATTTCACGGTGTTCTTCGAGAACGGCGCGGTCACCCGCTGGGAAGGCGACTACTTCCCCGAGCAGGACGACACCCTCGCGCAGAACGCGCGCCGCCAGTTCGGACCGAATCTGGCCAAGGACGACAAGAAACGCCGGCGCTGAGCCGGCGTTTTTCTTTCGATCATCCGCCGCGGAATCAGCCGCCGCGGGGCTTCACGCGCCGCCGCCGCGCTTCCTTCGGGTCGATCACCAGCGGCCGCAGCAGCTCCAGACGATCGCCGTCCCGCAGCGGCTGCGTGCCGTCGACCTGTTCCCCGTGGATCGCGACCCCGACCCACTCCGGCGACTCCCAGCCCGGATCGGCCCGGCCGGCCTCCGCCAGCGCATCGGCCACCGTCGCACCCGCGGGCAGGGTCAGGCTCAACAGCGCATGGCGCCGCGGCCAGGCCCGGACCAGTTCCACCCGCAACCCGCCGCCGGCCATTCAGTCGTCCCCGCGATCGGCCACGCGCACGAAGTCGTCGACCATCCGGTCCGCCAGACTCTGGAACCCCAGCGCGAAGGCCGGCCCCAGCAGCTTCGAATTGGGCTCGAAATCCAGGGTCAGCGTGACCTTGCAGGCGGATTCGTCCAGGGCATGGAACTGCCAGCGCCCGCCGAGCTTCCGGAACGGGCCGTCGCGCAGCACCATGTCGATGTGATGCGGCGGCGCCAGCGTGTTCTCGGTGGTGAACCAGGTGCGCAGCCCGGCGAGGCCCAGATCCAGCCGCGCCACCATCCGGTCCTCGCTCGCCTCCAGCACCCGCGCAGCCTCGCACCAGTCGAATCGCCGCGGATAGGCGGCGATGTCGTTGACCAGCGAGAACATCTTCGCTGCGGAATGTTCGACCAGGGCGGAGCGTTGGATGACCGGCATGCTGGAATCCTGCGATGGCTCGCCAGCCCGCCCCGCATCGGGGACAATGGCCGCATGAGCAAGCAAAAACCGCAAAAGGATAAGCCAAAGGCCGGCGAGAAGCCCGCCCGGGCCGCGCCCCCGATCAAGACCATCGCCCTGAACAAGCGCGCCAAGCACGAATACCACCTCGAACACCGCTACGAGACTGGCATGGCCCTGCAGGGCTGGGAGCTGAAATCGATCCGCGCCGGCCGCGCCAACATCGGCGACGCCTACGCCATGGTCAACGACGGCGAGGTCTACCTCTACGGGTCGCAGATCACCCCGCTGATCCAGGCCTCGACCCACGTCATCGCCAACGATCGCCGCACCCGCAAGCTGCTGCTGCATCGCCGCGAGATCGACCAGCTGGTCGGCAAGATCCAGCGCGACGGCTACACCCTGGTCCCGACCGCGCTGTACTGGAAGGGCAACAAGGTCAAACTGGAAATCGCCCTCGCCAAGGGCAAACAGGCCCACGACAAGCGCGACGCCGCCCGCGACCGCGACTGGGCGCGCGAGAAGCAGCGCGCGATGCGCCATCGCAACAAGGACGCCTGAGCGGCTCGATTCCGGCAGGCGGACTTGAACCGCTCTCCCCCCGCCCCCATACTGCCTGCGTCGATCGAAAGAACGACTCCATCGAAACGAAATTCCCGGTTCCCGGGGGTGCATTGGCTTCGACGGGGGTTGCGAAATCGCACGGCGCATGCCGAGGGGGCAGCTTTCCTCGTTAATCCAGCGGCAAACAATCAGACGCCAACGACGACGTCTACGCTCTGGCCGCTTAAGGCCTAGCCCCGAACCCACTTGTGCCTGTGCTCGTGGATGTAGGGTCATTATCACAGGATCGGCTCCGGCGGCGACCCGTCAACCGTGGCCTAGATCAAGCGGGTGTGTCCTGCGGTGTGCTTCGCACACCGTGTTGCCGCAGGGCGAGATCAAACGGTGAGCTAAGCATGTAGTGCCGGGCATGGAGTGCCTTCGGACGGCGGTTCGATTCCGCCCACCTCCACCAATACCCAAAATCCCAACCCTTATCGGTTGGGATTTTTTTTGCCCGAAACGCCAGTGTTGGCGCGGTTTCCGGCCTTTGCCTCTTGAGCACGCCCCTCCGGAATTTGCCGTTTCCGGTGCGCATGTCGCCG
>JBIJBH010000390.1:0-3998 GCA_044345315.1 Lysobacteraceae bacterium | reverse complement strand
CTACTACTCCGTGCCCTTCGCGATCTACGACTGGCTGTACTGCGGCATCCATCTGGGGCACGGTGCGGACTACGTATGGACGTATTGGTACCTCAGCGTGTTCTACCTCAGCATCTGGCTGACTTTCCTCCCGGTCGCATGGCTGTTGAACCGAGGGCGCCGCGCAGAGGTGGTCCGCGCGTCGGTGCCCTCGGAGGGATGAGGTGTCGGGTCTGCGCATCGTTGCGCTGACCGCGCTGGCCATGTTCGCGTTCGCGGGCAACTCGCTGCTGTGTCGCGCGGCGCTGGCGGCCGGGACGATCGATGCGGCCAGTTTCACGACCGTGCGGCTGATCTCCGGCGCTTTGGCGCTGTGGCTGATCGTGCGCCTGCGCACGCGCGCGGGCGCCGCTGCGGGTGACGGCATGGGTCATTGGGGCTCGGCCCTCGCGCTGTTCGTCTATGCGGCCGCGTTTTCCTTCGCCTATGTCGATCTGTCCGCCGCGACCGGCGCGCTGCTGCTGTTCGGTGCGGTGCAGGCGACGATGATCGGTCGCGGTCTGATGCGCGGGGAGCGTCTGCGCCCGCGGCAGTGGATCGGCCTGTGCGTGGCCATCGCCGGATTGGTGACGCTGCTGCTGCCGGGATTGTCCGCGCCGTCGCCGCGTGCGGCGGCCCTGATGCTGTCGGCGGGTGTCGCCTGGGGCGTGTACTCGCTGCGCGGCGCGCGCGGAGGCGATCCCCTGCGCGAGACCGCCGGCAACTTTCTGCGTGCCGCACCGTTTGCCGTGGCGCTGAGCGTCGCCACGCTGGGATATTGGCACGCCAGCGCGACCGGGCTGGGCCTGGCGATCGCCTCGGGCGCGCTGACGTCGGGCATCGGTTACGCCATTTGGTACACCGCGCTGCCCGCGCTGAAGGCCGCGCAGGCGGCGAGCGTGCAGCTCACAGTGCCCCTGATCGCGGCGCTGGGCGCGGTCGTGCTGCTGGGCGAGCCCATGAGTCTGCGTCTCTTCGCCGCGGCGGTCGCGATCGTCGGCGGCGTCGCGCTGGTGATCCTCACGGGGCGCAGGTCGGCATGACCGCCGAATCCGGTTCGTCGCGAGAAACTAGGACACCCACAATTCCCTCCGCCAAGTGATCGGGGGGCGAAGACCGGGACGAAGACCGGGACACCCAAAATTTCTCCCGCGAAGCGAGCAGGCTCGGGCAAGACCGAAGGCCGCCCTCGGGCCTTTTGCTCCTGGGGGGCGAATAGTGAAACTAGGACACCCACAACTCCCTCCGCAAAGTGATTGGAGCGATCCTGTTCCCCGCTTGAATCGTTTCGATTGCTTCTCAGATGCCAGACCGCAATCCAACCGCCCACGATCATTCCTCCCTTGCGGGCGTCGATGGGTTCGTCTGCAGATCAGCCCAGTTTCACCGCCAACCCGATCCCCTTCAGCCACCGCTGGCCGAGCCGCTCCGCCAACGCGATCAGATCCTGCGCCGAGCCCGCGGCGCGGGCCCAGCCGCTGCCGAAGCCGGATACCCGGGTTGTCCAGCGCTCTGCGTCGCGATCGATGACGGACAAGATGGCAGGTGCGTCTTGTGCGATGCGCCCATGCTTGCCGGGCGCGAGCATGCGGCCGGTCCATTCCAGGGCCTGCAGATAGTCCGCGGTGCTCAGATCGAAGTTCGGCCGCAGATCGCCCATGATCGGTGCGAGCGGACGGGTCAGCGTCGCAGGATGCGATTTCGCCGCCGCGATGCGGGCGACGACGCTCGTATGCGCGGAGGCATCGAGTCGTTTCGCGATGCCGGCACGTATCGGGTTGAGGTCGACATAGGCCATCGCTGTGAGCACCGCGCGTTCATCGCACAGCGCCTGACACTTGTAGCGGCCTTCCCAGAACCGTCCCTTGCAACCGTCCTCGCGATTCGCCCGGCGGGCGATGGGCTCGACCAGGCAACGCATCAGCCAGGAGAGGCTGCCGAGCCGTTGACGGATCAGCTGGAGCCGCGGCGAATCGGCGAGAAGTCGCCGACGTTTGTGTCCGATCGCCTCTTCCGAATCTTCGCGGGGCGGGAACAGGCGTACCCAGCGCGCAGCGACGTCGTCGTCGGGCCATGCCATCGCTCGTTCGGGAGCGATGCCGACTACCAGATGCAGGTGATTGCTCATCACGGCATAGGCATGGACGGAGATCGCGAAACATTCGGCGACCAGATGAATCCTCGCTTCGACCCAGGCCTTGCGATGTTCGAACGAGCGTTTCGAGACCTTGTCGATCCCGCACAGGAAGGCCCGCCGCACGCATCGCTGGACGCAATGGTAGTTGCCGGCGGTTCCGGGCGGGGCGATGTGGGCGCGTGGAAGGGTCATGCGTGCAGCGTGACATGGCCGGGTGTGGGCCGCTGTCGGGAAACCCCGCATTCGGGGGTCGGAAAATTCTGAATGTTGGCGAATGGTGGGTGTCGTCATGGGTGTCCTTATCCTCACTGATCCTCCCGTCTGTGGGTGTCCCGATCTTCTCGATCTTCTTCTTCCTCGTGTCTGGCCGTGCTTATTCGTACTTATAATCCCCACAGCGCTTCCATCGTGATCGGATTGTGGCTGTCCTCGACAAGTCTGTCCCCGATCAAGATCCCCGATCGAGGGCGTCCCTGATCGAGAGCGAGCGAAAGTCCCGAGTCGAATCACAATCGGATTCACGGCATCATGATCGGCAATCTGCGTAAAGGCTGCATCCATATCTTGCTGGTGCTCTGCTGTTTCTCGGCACAGCTGGCCGTGGCTGCGGAGCTGAGAGAGGAGGAGGTCGAGGCTCTACGCGTCGAGATTTCCTCGATGCTGGCTTCCGTCGAGCAAGGCGACATCGATGCGCTGCTCGACAAGACGCATCCGGTGCTGTACGACCTCGGTGGCAGTCGCGAATCGCTCGCGCGCAGCATGCATGAAGCCCTGGAGGGAATCAGGGCGGTCAAGACCCGTTTCGTCAGCTCCGAAATGGGGCGACCCACCGAGCTCTATCCGGCTGGCGACGAGGAGCTGTGTTTCGTCCCCAGAGTGTCGATCATCGAAAGCCGTGGCCAGCGGATTCGCAGCACCACGTTCATGATCGCGATCCGACCCGTCGGCGGCGGCGAATGGCGATACCTCGACGGTTCCGGTCTGCGCCGGAGCCCCGAGTTGCTGTACAGGTTCTTTCCTGCGCTGCAGCGCGATTTGCGGTTGCCGCCGAACGCCATCGAGCTGCTGCCGGAAATACAGCCGTCCGAAAATCCGGGACGTGAAAACACGGGGCGGCGCGGACTCCAGAAATAACCCGGTCTGGCCCGCATCCCGAGCAGCGCCGGATCGTGGGCATTGAACGATCACGACAGGACTCGCCGCAGGGGGCTTTACATCGCCCGGGTCGCCCGCGAATCATGTACTCCCGCCGCCGATGCCCGAAAGACGACCATGGCTCTGCTGTCGATCGCCCCGCGCAGCCACCTCACCATGTTCGTGCAGGCCTCTGTCGTGTGGGGCGCCTTCTGGCTGGCCGGTCTGCCGGACTACTACCGGCAGTACTCGGACCGCACCCTCGGTTTCGTGTGCACGCTGCTGTCGGTGCTTTTCTGCTTTTATGCGCTCGCGCTGCTCTTGCCGCGACGGCCCGAGTCGCGGATGCCGATCGCGTTCTGGATGTCGTTCTACTACTCCGTGCCCTTCGCGATCTACGACTGGCTGTACTGCGGCATCCATCTGGGGCACGGTGCGGACTACGTATGGACGTATTGGTACCTCAGCGTGTTCTACCTCAGCATCTGGCTGACTTTCATCCCGGTCGCATGGCTGTTGAACCGGGGGCGCCGCGCAGAGGTGGTCCGCGCGTCGGCGCCCTCGGAGGGGTGAGGTGTCCGGACTGCGCATCGTCGCGCTGACCGCGCTGGCCATGCTCGCGTTCGCGGGCAACTCGCTGCTGTGTCGCGCGGCGCTGGCGGCCGGGACGATCGATGCGGCCAGTTTCACGACGGTGCGGCTGATCTCC
>JBIJBH010000389.1:0-4003 GCA_044345315.1 Lysobacteraceae bacterium | reverse complement strand
TCTCCGAAGCGCTGCGCTGCGGCACCGAAATCTTCCACGCGCTGAAGTCGGTGCTGAAGGGCAAGGGCCTGAGCACGGCGGTCGGCGACGAAGGCGGTTTCGCGCCGGACCTGCGCAGCAATTCCGAAGCGCTGGACACGATCATCGAAGCGATCGGCAAGGCCGGCTACCGTGCCGGCGAGGACGTACTGCTCGGTCTCGACGTCGCCTCCAGCGAGTTCTTCGAGAACGGCAAGTACAACCTCACCGGCGAAGGCAAGCGCCTGACCAGCGAACAGTTCGTCGATTTCCTCGCCGACTGGTGCCGCGAATATCCGATCGTCACCATCGAGGACGGCATGGCCGAGCACGACTGGGCCGGCTGGAAGCTGCTGACCGACCGCATCAGCGGCAAGGTGCAGCTGGTCGGCGACGATCTGTTCGTGACCAATCCGAAGATCTTCCGCGAGGGCATCGATCAGGGCGTGGCCAACGCGATCCTGATCAAGGTGAACCAGATCGGCACGCTGACCGAGACCCTGGAAGCGATCGCGATGGCCGACAAGGCCCGCTACGCCGCGATCGTCTCGCACCGTTCCGGCGAGACCGAGGACACCACCATCGCCGACATCGCGGTCGCGACCACCGCCACCCAGATCAAGACCGGTTCGCTGTGCCGCAGCGACCGCGTCGCCAAGTACAACCAGCTGCTGCGCATCGAACAGGCGCTCGGATCGGCCGCGAAGTACGCCGGCCGCGCCGCGTTCGTGTCGCTGAACCGGGGTTGATCCGAGCGCGATGAGCGACGCCGATCGCCGCCTGCCCGGTCGCCCGCTGCGGATGCTCGCGCTGCTGCTGCTCGCGCTGCTGGCGTGGCTGCAGTACCGGCTGTGGTTCGGCGAGGGCGGCGCGACCGCGACCGCGGCGCTGCAGGACAAGGTGGAGCGCCAGGCCGCCGAGAATCGGGGCCTGCGCCAGCGCAACGCGCAGCTCGCGGCCGAGGTCGACGATCTGAAGTCCGGCGAGGCCGCGGCCGAGGAGCGCGCGCGCAGCGAACTGGGCATGATCAAGCCGGGCGAGACCTTCTATCGCGTGGTCGAGACGCCGACGCCGATACCGCTCCCCGAAGAGGCCGCCGAAACAGCCGCCGAGGACGCGCCTTGAGTCCGGACCCGGTCCGGCTCGGGGTCTGGGTGGTCGTGCCCGCGGCGGGACGCGGCAGCCGTTTCGGCGGCGAACGGCCCAAGCAGTATCTGTCGGTTGCCGGTCGACCGTTGATCCTGCACACGCTCGCGCGTCTGCTCGCGCATCCGGCGATCGTCGGTGCCATGGTGGTGCTGGCCGCGGACGATGCGTACTGGCCCGGTCTCGACGACTCGGCGTTCGCGGTCGCGGCCGGCAAGCCGGTGCTCACCTGCAGCGGCGGCGCCGAGCGCGCCGATTCGGTGCTGGCGGGGATCGCCGCGCTGCCGGATGCCGTGCGTCAGGACGATTTCGTGCTGGTGCACGATGCCGCGCGGCCGAATGTGGCGTTGGCCGACCTCGATCGCCTGCTCGAACGCGGCGGCGCGGATCCGGTCGGCGCGATCCTCGCCGCGCCGGTGCGCGACACGCTCAAGCGCGCCGGCGACGACGGCGGCATCGATCGCACCGAACCGCGCGAAGCGCTGTGGCGTGCGTTCACGCCGCAGATGTTCCGCCGCCTGCAGCTGCGCCGCGCGCTGGAAGCCGCGCGCGACGCCGGCGTCGCGATCACCGACGAGGCGATGGCGATGGAGCGTCAGGGCCTGCGCCCGCTGCTGATCGAAGGCAGCGAGGACAACTTCAAGATCACCACGCCGGCCGATCTGGCCCGGTTCGAATTCCTGCTCGCGCACACGCGCCGCGCCCCGGAGGCTTCATGACCCGTATCCGTCCGCTGTCCCTGCTCTTGTCGCTCTTTTTCGCGCTGTCGGCGACGACGGTCGCGGCCGAGCCGGCGAAGACGGGGCTCGACAAGACCGGCACCGCCGCGCGAGCCGCGACCGACCCCGAGCGGGCGCTCAGCGACTGTCTGCTCGCCTCGGTCAGCGCCGAGGACAAGCGCACGCTGGTGATGTGGATCTTCGCGGTGATGGCGCAGCATCCCGACGTGCGGCCGCTGACCGCGATCGACGCCGCCGCCGAGGAGCGGATCGGTCGCGCCGCTTCCGCCGTATTCCAGCGCCTGATCACCGAACAGTGCGCGCCGCAGGTCCGCGAGGTGGTCCGTCGCTCCGGGACCGATGCGATCGGCAGCAGCTTCCAGAAGCTGGGCGAGGCGGCGATGGAGAGCCTGATCGCGCATCCGGATGTCGCCAATGCGATCCCGGGAATGCTCAAGTATGCCGACACCGCCGCGTTCGAGCGCGTGCTCCAGGACCCATGAGGACGCGGCCGTGAACGCAGGTGTCCGCATCGGTCAGGGCTTCGATGTCCATGCCTTCGGCGAGGGCGACCACGTCATGCTCGGCGGCGTGCGCGTGGCCCACGACCGCGGGATCGTCGCCCACAGCGACGGCGACGTGGTCCTGCACGCGCTGTGCGATGCGATTCTCGGCGCGGCGGCGCTGGGCGATATCGGCCGGCACTTTCCGCCTTCCGATCCGCAGTGGAAAGGCGCCGACAGCCGCGCGTTCCTGCGTCACTGCGATCGACTGGTGCGCGAGCTCGGTTGGCGCGTCGGCAACGTCGATGTCACCGTGATCTGCGAACGGCCGAAGGTCGGCCCGCACGCCGAGGCGATGCGCCGGCTGATCGCGCAGGATCTGGGCATCGGGATCGACGCCGTCAGCGTGAAGGCGACCACCACCGAAAAACTCGGTTTCACCGGTCGCGGCGAGGGCATCGCGGCGCAGGCGGTGTGCCTGCTGGTCGCGCCGTGAATGGATCGGCAGTGAATGCCTCGGCCGTGGACACGGTCGCGCCGCGCGCGCACGGCGCGGCGGTGCTGTCGGCGCGGATCCGCGCCGTGCCCGAGGATTTCACGGTCGAGGAGATCGACGCCTTCGCGCCGTCCGGCGCCGGCGAGCATCTGCTGCTGACCGTGCGCAAGCGCGGCATGAATACCGCCCACGCCGCCCGACGGATCGCGTCGTGGGCCGGCGTGGCGGAATCGGCGATCGGCTACGCCGGGCTCAAGGACCGGCATGCGCTGACGACCCAGCGCTTCAGCGTCTGGCTGCCCAAACGCGTCGCGCCGGAGACCTCGGCGCTGGCGTTCGCGGACGAGCGCGAATCGATCGAGGTGCTCGACGCCGCTTGGCACGCGCGCAAGCTGCCGCGCGGCGCGCTGGTCGGCAACCGGTTCGTGCTGACCCTGCGCGAGGTCGCGGGCGATGCCGAGGCGATCGATGCGCGACTGCGGGCGATCGCCGCGCGCGGCGTGCCCAATTTCTTCGGCGAACAGCGCTTCGGCCGCGGCGGCGGCAACGTCGACAAGGCGCTGGCGATGTTCGCCGGCCGCCGGGTGAAGCGCGAGGAGCGCGGCCATCTGCTGTCCGCCGCGCGTTCGGTGCTGTTCAACCGGGTGCTGGAGGAGCGCGTGCGCCGCGACGCCTGGGACCTCGGCCTCGACGGCGAGGTCTGGATGCTCGACGGCAGCCGCAGCGTGTTCGGGCCGGAACCGTGGAGCGAGGCCCTGGCCGCGCGCCTGGAGGCCTTCGATATTCACCCCACCGGCCCGTTGTGGGGACGCGGCGCATTGCGCAGCGCCGGCCTCGCCCGCGCCTGCGAGGAAGCGGCGCTGGCGGGCGAAGAGGCGATGCGCTTGCGTGCTGGCTTGGAAACCGCCGGCTTGAATCAGGAGCGGCGCAGCCTGCGCCTGCGGCCCGACGGCATGCGCGCGGCGCAACCCTCGCCGGACGTGCTGGAACTACGGTTTTCCTTACCGCCGGGCTGTTACGCCACCAGTGTGCTGGCCGAGTTCGGTGCGGTCGGCGCCGCGCGCCCGCTGGCCGACTGAGCCGGCGCGACCGTTCGTCAGAAAGCCAATCGCCGACAACGC
>JBIJBH010000388.1:0-4008 GCA_044345315.1 Lysobacteraceae bacterium | reverse complement strand
CAGCGACCGCGAGGCGCGCTCGGTGCGCGCGATGCCCGAAGTGCAGCTGGTCGAAGCCTATCGTGAGTACGCGCTCGATACCGACGTCGGTCCGACCCTGATCGGCGCGCCGCCGGTCTGGAACGGCACGTTCTTCGGCGCCACCGCCGGTTATCAGGGCGAGGGCATGGTGATCGGCGTCATCGACTCCGGCATCAATTTCGGCAGTCCGTCGTTCGCCGCGGTCGATCCGGTCAACGGCTATGTCCACACCAATCCGCTCGGCGCCGGCAATTATCTCGGCACCTGCGCCGCGGGCGGCGTCGACGCCGGCCGCTGCAACGACAAGCTGATCGGCGGCTACGACTTCGTCTGCAACTTCAGTTCCGCGCAGCAGTGCACCGCGGCCAACAGCCGCGAGGAGCCGGGCTTCGGCGATACCAACGGTCATGGCAGCCACGTAGCCTCCACCGCCGCCGGCAATTACCGCGATGCGCTCTATGCCGGCGGTTTGCGCCGCATTTCCGGCGTCGCCCCGCGCGCCAACATCATCGCCTACGACGTGTGCTTCACCGAGATCTCGACCGGTCGCGGCCTGTGCCCGAACGTCTCGACCGCCGCTGCGGTCGATCAGGCGGTCGCCGACGGCATCGTCGACGCCATCAACTATTCGATCGGCGGCGGCACCGCGCCGTGGAGCGATGCGATCTCGCTCGCGTTCCTCAACGCGGTCGATGCCGGCATCTACGTCGCCGCTTCGGCAGGCAACTCCGGTCCGGGTCCGAACACCATGGGCCATCTGCAGCCGTGGGTCAGCTCGACCGCCAACGCGCAGCACGGCCGCGCCGGCTTCTCGGTCTCGATGGTCGTGACCGGTCCTGCGCCGGTGCCGGCCAATCTCGCTCCGGTTCTGCTCAACGAGGGCACCGGCGGCGTGCCCTTGAGCGCCACCATCCCGGGCACCACCCCGCTGCGCATCAGCGCCGGCATCGACACCGCCAGCGACGGTTGCGCCGCGTATCCGGCCAACACCTTCGCCGGCGCGATCGCGGTGGTCCGCCGCGGCACCTGCAACTTCGCGATCAAGGCCAACAACGCCAGCGCCGCCGGTGCGGTCGCGGTGATCATCGCCAACAACGCCGCGGGCATCATCATTCCCTCGGTGCCGGGCACCACGGTCCCGGTGTTCAGCGTGACCCAGGCCGAGGGCGATGCCCTGCGCAACTTCGGTCAGGCCAATCCGGCGACCGCCACCGCGCAGATCACCTTCCCGGCGATTCCGGTGCCGAACACCCCCGATGCGCTGGCGGCCTCCAGCTCGCGCGGTCCGGCCGGCACCTTCAACATCATGAAGCCCGACATCACCGCACCCGGCACCCAGGTGCTCGCGGCCGTGTCCGGCACCGCGCTCACCGGCTCCGAGAACGCGGTCGAACTGTTCAGCGGCACCTCGATGGCCTCGCCGCATCAGGCCGGCGCCGCGCTGCTGATCCGTCAGGCGCGTCCGACCTGGACCCCCGCCGAGGTCAAGTCTGCACTGGCGATGACCGCCAGCCAGACCGTGCTGCTGGAAGATCAGGTCACACCGGCGAATCCGTTCGGTCGCGGCAGCGGCCGCGTCCAGGTCGACCGCGCGATCGCCGCCGGTCTGGTGCTGAACGAGACCCGCGCCAACTATCTCGCGGCCAACCCCGCCGCCGGCGGCGATCCGGCCACGCTGAACCAGCCGAACCTCTACAACCGCAGCTGTTTCCCGACCTGCACCTTCTTCCGCACCTTCCGCAACACCGGTCCGGTGTCGACGAGCTGGCGCGTGCAGCTGCAGGGCGTGAGCGGCGCGGTGACGCCGATCATCACCGTGCCGGGCAACGGCTCGCTGACCGTGCGTTTCAGCATCTACGGCTTCAGCCTCCCGCCCAACGGCAGCTTCACCTTCGGCAACGTGGTGCTGACGCCGGCCACCGGCGGCAGCCCGGTGCTGCGTCTGCCGGTCGGCATCGCGGTGCAGCCGCCGGTGCTGTCGGTGCCGAGCTCGCTGTCGGCCACGATCGCCACCAACGCCGTCGGTTCGACCTACTTCACGGTCGCCAACACCGGTGGTTCCACGCTGACCTACAACTTCATCAATTCCGGCAACGCTTCCCAGCGCGTGGTCAACGCCACCAGCGACGGCGTCGCCAGCGGCTTCCGCAACACGATCTACACCGATCCGGCGACCGCGGGCAGTCAGGGTCAGTTCGCGGCGGACGATTTCGTCCTGACCGAGGCGACCCAGGTCACCTCGCTGTTCGTGCAGGGCTTCGTGGTCAGCAACCAGCCGCTGACCGCGGCCGCCACCAACCTCACCTGGAGCATCTATCCGGATGCGGCCGGCGTGCCCGCAGGCAATCCGCTGACGAATCCGGCTGCGGCGCTGTGGACCTTCACCTCTACGCCCACCGGCCCCGGCGTCACCGTCGTCGGAGCCAACGACATCCAGCTCAACCTGGTCGCCGCCGCGCAGAACGTGAATCTGCCGCCGGGCCGCTACTGGCTGCTGGTGAACACCCGCGGCACCTTCGCCAACCGGTTCGCCCAGTACGGCTCCAACACCCAGAGCGGCAACGCCGGCTTCGCCTCGCTGACCGTCGCCACCAACGGCACCGGCGCCTGGGTGGCGAATCCGAGCTTGCCCGGCCTGACGATGCGGGTGATCGGCAACGTGCCCTGCGGCGCGGCCTGGATCGGCGGCACCTACGCGACCAGCGGTTCGCTGGGCCGTGGCGTCAGCCAGCAGGCGATGACGGTGGCCTACGGCACCGGCCTGGCGCCGGGCAGCTACCGCGCCAACGTCTGCATCCAGAGCAACGACGCGCTGACGCCGTCGCTGGCGATTCCGTTCAATCTGACCGTCACGCCGTAACTCCGCGCTGCAACTCCGCGCCGTCGATCGCGGCGCTCGCGATGCGACACCGACAGGGCCCGGGCAACCGGGCCCTGTCTTTTTTCGGGACTGTCGCAACAGTGCAATATTGTTCGATCATTCTGGAATCATGGAAATCGAACAAGCCACCCGCGCGCTCGCCGCGCTGGGCCAGAGCCAGCGGCTCGCGGTGTTCCGGCTGCTGGTCGAGGCCGGTCCGGACGGGCGTACGCCGGGCGAGATCGCGGCCGGTCTCGGCATGCCCGGGGCGACGCTCTCCTTCCATCTCAAGGCCCTGGCGGCGGCCGGTCTGACCGGCGGAACCCCGCGCGGCCGCAGCATCCGCTACCGCGCCGATTTCGCCGCGATGGATGCGCTGATCGGTTTCCTCACCCACAACTGCTGCGGCGGCGATGCCGCGCCGTGCGCGCCGGTCGCCTCCGGCTGCGCTTCCGGCGCCTGCGACGACCCCTGTGCAGCGGTTCCCGCTCCCTCTTCCTCCGCAGGAGTTTCCTCCGCATGAATCTGCGTACCGGCATCAATGGATTCGGCCGCATGGGCCGCCTCGTTCTGCGTGCGGCCTGGGGCCGTCCGGGCATCGACTTCGTCCGCATCAACGACCCGGCGGGCGATCCGGCGACCTTCGCCCATCTGCTCAATTTCGACACGATCCACGGCCGCTGGGCGCACGAGGCCGTCGCCGAGGACGACGCGATCCGGATCGGCGACACCCGCATTCCCTTTACCCGCCACAAGGACATCGCCGCCACCGACTGGTCGGGCTGCGAGGTGGTGATCGAAGCCTCGGGCAAGTTCCGCAAGCCCGACGTGCTGCAGCCGTATCTCGACCAGGGCGTGCGCCGGGTGGTGGTGACCGCGCCGGTCAAGTCGGCGGGCGCGCTGGACGTGGTGATGGGCGTGAATCACGGCCGTTTCGATCCCGCGCAGCACCGGATCGTGTCCGCGGCGTCGTGCACCACCAACTGCCTCGCGCCGGTGGTGAAGGTGATCCACGAGCGCCTCGGCATCCGTCACGGCAGCCTGACCACGATCCACAGCCTCACCAACACCCAGACCATCGTCGATGCGCCGCACAAGGACCTGCGCCGCGCGCGCGCCTGCGGCAG
>JBIJBH010000415.1:0-3624 GCA_044345315.1 Lysobacteraceae bacterium | reverse complement strand
CTCGTTGCAGGCGTCGATGCAGGCGCCGCAGGCGATGCACTCGTACTGCAGACCGTTGCGGATATCGATGCCGGTCGGACAGACCTGCACGCAAATGGTGCAGTCGATGCAGTCGCCCAGTTGCTCGGGCTCGAACTTCGGCAGCGGCTCGGCCTTCAGGCCGGGGTCGGCGATCGCAGTGTTGCCGCGCGCAGACACCAGGTTGTCGGCCGCGGTGTGATGATGCGCGGCGCGGAACACGTAGTCGTAGGCGGTGGCCTTGTCGAGCAGGCCGCGCGCGCGCGCCAGCACGCTCGCCACCTTGCCCTTCCTGCGCGCGCCGCGCGGTTCGCCGCGCATCGGGTCGTAGGCGATGATCAGCGTGTTGCGGTCGAACATCGCACTCTGGAAGCGCGCATACGGGCACATGTACTTGCAGACCTGCTCGCGCAGGAAACCGGCGTTGCCCCAGGTCGCCAGCGCGTAGAACAGGATCCAGAACGTCTCCCAGCCGCCCCAGAGCTTGCCGTCGCCGCTGAGCCAGACGCCGATCAGCGGCGCATGTCCGGCCAGTTCGCGGATCGGGCTGAAGAAGCCGACGAAGGTGAAGCCGGTCCACAGCGCGAACACCAGCCACAGCACGTGCTTGCCGCCGCGGCGGACGATCTTTTCGCGGGCCCACGGCGCGCTGTCGAACTTGATCCGCTTGTTGCGGTCGCCTTCCGTCCACTGCTCGATCCAGATGAAGACCTCGGTCCACACCGTCTGCGGACAGGCGTAGCCGCACCACAGGCGCCCCGCCAGCGCGGTGAAGAAGAACAGCGACAGCCCGGCGATGATCAGCAGCAGCGCCAGGAACACGAAGTCCTGCGGCCAGAAGTTCAGCCAGAACACGTAGAACTTGCGCGCCGGCAGATCGAACAGCACCGACTGGCGGCCGTCCCAGTTGATCCACGGAAAGACGTAGAACATGCCCAGCAGCACCCACACCGCGATCCGGCGCAGGCGCTGGAACCGCCCGTCGATCTCGCGCGGGTGGATCTTCTTCTCGCTGACGTACATCGACGCGGAATCGTCGGCGACCTGGAGCGGGATCTGCTTGTTCATGGCGACGGCGTGAGCGGCGGGGACCCTGCGCCTGCGGCGCGGAGGGCGTGGCCATCATGCGCGCAGCCTGCGGGCGTTTTCTTGATCCCGCTCAATCGCGGGCCATCGATCCCGCCACCGGTATCGCGTCCGCGGGCATCTCGTCCGCGGGCGCTCAATCGCCCTTCAGCGCGCGATTGAAACGGCTGGCGGGACGCAGCAGGATCCACGTGAACAGGCTGGACGCCGCGGTGGCGGTCCAGAAAGCGAAGAAACCGATGGCGTAGCCGGTCTCGCGGCTGATCTCCAGGCCCGGGAAGGTCACGTCGCGCAGGATCAGCGGATCGATCAGCGCGAAGCAGACCATGGTCGCGACGCCGGCGGCGAAGAAGCTAGGCCAGAGGATCGCCCCGAGCCGCTGCGAGAGCGGCCGGGGCGGATGATCGAACGGAGCGGGTGCGGTTTCATGGGTCATCGCGGGCCTCCTCCGTTGCGTGTGCCGATACGCTTTATTGCGCCCCGGCAGCAGCGCCGGGTTTGGCGTTCGACAGCGACCAGACATAGGCCGCAGCCAGGCGCGCGCGGGTCTCGCCGATGATCGGCGCGTGCGCCGGCATCTGTCCGTTGCGGCCCTTGGCGATGCTCTGCTCGATCGCCGCCAGACTGCCGCCGTAGAGCCAGTAGTCGTCGGTGAGATCAGGCGCACCCAGCGCCTGCATGCCCTTGCCGTCGACGCCGTGGCAGCTGACGCAGATGGTGTCGTACTTGTTCTTGCCGATGTTGGCCAGCGCGCTGTCGACCTTCTCGCCGCGCAGCGACTGCACGTACACCGCCACTGCGGTCACGCCCTGCGGGCCACCGAGCGCGCTTTCCCAGCCCGGCATCGCCGCCTGACGACCGTTGAGCACCGATTCCAGCACCTGATCCGGCGTGCCGCCCCAGTGCCAGATCGCGTCGGCCAGATTCGGATAGCCGAGCGCGCCCTGGGCCGAGGAACCGTGGCAGGTGGCGCAGGTGTTGGAGAAGATCGACTTGCCCAGACGCAGCGCGTCGGGATTCTGCGCGATCGCGTCGATCGGTTTGCCCGCGAACGGCGCGAAGGTCGCGGCGAGCTTCTTGTCCTGCTCGGCCTTGTCGGCGTCGTGCTGTTTCGCCGAACTCCAGCCGCTGTAGCCGGCGAAGGCGCCGAGGCCGGGGAACCAGGCCAGATAGCCGATGGTGAAGACGATGGTGATGTAGAAGAGGTTGTTCCACCACTTCGGCAACGGCTTGTTGTACTCGGTGATGTTCTCGTCCCAGATGTGGCTGGTGTCGGTCGGACCGGGATCGCCGGGCCGACGTTTCGCCGTCCACCAGATCAGCCACACGCAGCCGACCACATTCAGCACCACCAGCGCGATGACGAACCAGGACCAGCCTGCGCTCATGCCGCCTGCACTCATACCAGCCGCATTCATCGGATGGTCTCCTCTTGATTCTGTCGACGCTGCGCCGCGACGGGGAGCGGCTCATCGTCCAGGGGAAGCTGCGCGGCAGCCTCGAAATCGCGCTTGCGTCGCGGGCTGAAGGCCCACACGCTGCCGATCAGGAACAACACCAGAAGAATCGCGGTCACGATACCGGACAACATGGTTCAGCCTCCCCTCGGTGCGTGCTTGCCGAGGCCCTGCAGATAGGCGACCACGGCGTCGAGTTCGGTCTTGCCTTCCACCGCGGCGGCGGCGCCGTCGAGATCGGGCTGGGTATACGGGTCGCCCAGCGCGCGCAGCGCTTCCATCTTCCGCTTCACCAGCGCGCCGTCGACCGTCGCATCGGCGAGCCACGGAAAGCCGGGCATGTTCGACTCCGGCACCAGATCGCGCGGGTTGATCAGATGCACCCGATGCCAATCGTCGGAATAACGACCGCCGACGCGGGCCAGATCCGGACCGGTGCGCTTGCTGCCCCACTGGAACGGCCGGTCGTAGACCGACTCGCCGGCCAGCGAGTAGTGGCCGTAGCGTTCGGTCTCGAAGCGCAGCGTGCGCACCATCTGCGAGTGGCAGTTGTAGCAGCCTTCGCGGATGTAGACCTCGCGCCCGGCCAGTTCCAGCGCGGGATAGGGTTTGACGCCCGGCAGCGGCTTGATCGCTTCCGCCTGGAACATCAGCGGGACGATCTCGGCGATGCCGCCGAACGACACCGCGACCGCGATCAGGATCGCCATCAGGGTGATGTTCTTTTCGACTTTCTCGTGAGCGTGACTCATGGAACGTTGCCTCGCGAAGTGTGTTTCGTTGCGGTCACGCGCGCGCTTCGGCGGTGTCGGGCGCGATCACCGGATACGTCGCCGGGCCCTTCGCGGCCTGCCAGGTGCGGACCACGTTCACGGCCATGATCAGCATGCCGACCACGACCAGGGCGCCGCCGGCGACGCGACCGAGGTAGTAGGGATAGGTTGCGGCCAGCGATTCAACGAAACTGTAGGTCAGCGTGCCGTCGCTGTTGGTCGCGCGCCACATCAGGCCCTGCATCACGCCGGCGATCCACATCGAGGCGATGTAGAACACCACGCCGATG
>JBIJBH010000441.1:0-3282 GCA_044345315.1 Lysobacteraceae bacterium | reverse complement strand
CGGCGGATTCGAAGGCATCGAGTTCGCCCGCATTCTCGCGGTGATGCTGCATCACATGGGCGACGCCGGACTGGATCTGCCCGGTCGGCAGACTGAACAGCAGCGCGATCAGGGTGAAGCCGAAGGTGCGTTCGAACGGGCTCGGGCCTTTGAGGATTCCGCCGCGGCGGTGGACTTCCTGATGCCATCCGCTGAAGGTGCGCACGAAGCCGCGCACTTTGGGCCCGAACACGAAAGCGTAGAACGCCGCCAGCAGATACCAGTTGATCTCGACCATCACCAGCTGGGCGATGAACACCGGCATCGCGGTCAGGGTCAGCGAGATCACGGCGGCCAGGATCGGCTCGTCGCGCGGATCGACGAGCACGCGCCGACCGAGACGGGCGATCAGGCCGTGATAGATGCCATGGGCCGCGTTGGCGGCGGGCACGACGCCGGGCACCAGCGCCAGCAGCAGGCGCGCGCCGTGCAGCACCATGCCGAGCGTGAAGATGATCGTGATCGCGGCGGTGCTCGCCGCGATGAACAGCACCCGCAGCGGCAGCAGAGCATAGTGCAGCACCGGGTTGATGCCGCCGGGGAGCGCGCTGCGACGCGGACGTTCGTTGGCGATGGCGGCGGTGTTCATGAGGAAACTCCGCTCAGTTCGCGCGGCCGCACATCCACCTCGGTCTCGGAGAACGTCCCGGCCGGCTTCGCCCTGAGTTTGAGGTGGGCGATCTTGGCCTCGTGCGACATCGGCTCCCAGCTTTCGTACTTGCGGGCGAGCACGCCGAAGGCGCGGAGCACGGTCATCAGCAGGAAGAAGTCGGTGACGCCGATGTCGCGGAACACGATGGCGTCGGCCTTCTTCAGATCATCGCGCAGCTCCTCGAACAGCGCCGGGCTTTCGGACCAGTGCCGGCCGGGGCTGTGGTGATGGCAGAGGTGATAGCCCTCGTTGAGGAAATTGACCGGCGATTCCTTCAGCGTGATCGTGTTGGTCATGAAGTTGTCGTAATCGCGACGCCCGCCGTAGAAGGCATGCTGTGTCCAGTGGATCACGCCCGACAGGAAGTTGGACGCACCCCACGGCACCAGCATGTACCACAGCGCGATTTCCCAACTGTAGATCGCCACCGGCAGCAGCACGGCCAGATAGACCAGGTTGCCCTTGATCATGATGCCGGCCTGCGTGTGCCTGCCCTTGCTCATGAAGTACAGATAGGGCGTGACCATGAACTGCTGGTAGACGACGTCGCGCTCCATGTAGCGCAGGAAGTGCCAGAGGTTGCTGTGATCGTAGCGATGGGAGGCGAAGGCATCGATGCGGTTGCCGTTCTCGCGATGGTGCTGCTGGGTGTGGCCCACCGCGTGCGGAATGAGTCCGCTGACGACGCAGAGGAAGGCGTAGAAGAACGAGCTGCCGCAGGCTTTCTCGTAGGGGCTGCGTCCCTTGAGGCCGTTGCGGTGCCCTTCCTGATGCAGGGCGCTGAACGAGCGCACGTAGGCGCGGACGTTGGGGCCGAAGACGAAGGCATAGAACGCCAGCACCAGGTAATAGTTGATCTCGTAGAGCACCAGCTGCGCGGCGAAGATCGGCAGCGCGGTGATGGCCAGCGAAATCACCGCGGCGAGAATCGGTTCGTTGCGCGGATCCACCATGACGCGGCGCGCGAGCGGCATCAGCATCGCGTGGTAGCGATCGACCAGCCAGCCGCCTGCCCGACGCACGCCGGGCACCGCGCCGAGCAGCAGACGCAGCACATGCAGGACCGATGCGAGCGTGAAGATGCCGATCATCGACACCGTGCTCCAGATCACGATCGCCACACGCAGCGGCCACAGCGCGATGTGCAGGACGGGATTGATGCCGCCGGGATATTCGAAGCCGGCGCGGGGGTCGGTTTCCTTGGCGCGGATCGCGCTGCTCATGGTCGGCTCCTTGCGTACGACATGGCCGCGACCGAATGGCGCGGCAAGGGAATGGGAAAACAGTGCGGACGGTTCCGAGCGCTGCGGATGTCGGTCCGCGAATCGACGACGCGCATCGCCGTGGCGATCGACGAACAGGCCATCGAAGAAGAGCCGTTCGAAAAACCGACGACCTTGCGCGCGCGGCGAGCCGAGCCGCGGTGCGGGCAGTCGGCGTTTCGATGCATCTTGTCGGGCCCTTGGATCATCCGTGTCATCCGGGTGGGAAAGCTTGAAAACGTCCTTTTTCGCAGTCTGGCAGATGCCCGACAGCCGGGCAAGGCACAGTTCAGGCGCGAGTCACGTGTCTGCTGTCGCGTCTTTACCGCGCGGTGAAATCCTTTTGACAGCGTGTTGAATAAAACGATTGCAGGAGCGTTTCGGAATATCGCGTCGTGCGTTCATCGCGAGCCGTGTACGAACGCGATCCGTGACGCATGCCGCCGATTGGCGACGTATTCATTCGGGTCGTGCAGTTCCGGAATGCCGCATTCCCTGCCACCCGGAGCACTGCATGCGCAACGCATTCACCGAGCCCGTTCGGGAATCGATGCGATCGAGGCATCGCACACAGGCTCGCCGAACCCGGCGCGGACACCCCCTCGCCAAAAAACGAAACCCCCGGCGGACCGGGGGTTTGCGGGGAGATCGGCGCGGCCGGGGCCGCGGATCGGCGATTCACCACTCGACTTCGGCCATCGAGCAGTTCAGGCCGGAACCGATGCCCAGCAGGGCGACGCGGCTGCCCTTCTTGAGGCGGCCCATCTCGCGCAGCTTGCTCAGCACGATCGGCACCGAGGCCGGGCCGATGTTGCCGTGCTCGCCGAAGATGGTGTGGACCTTCTTCGGATCGATGCCGAAGGCGTCGAGCATCGCCTGGGTGTGGACCTTGCTGACCTGGTGGATGACGAACTCGTCGACCTCTTCCACCGCCCAGCCCAGCGCCTGCTTGGCCGCGGCGAAAGTCTTGGCGGCCAGCTTCATGCCCTCGATCAGCAGCATCTTGGTGTCGGTGACCATGCGGTCGAGGTTGCCGCGGCAGAGGGTGTTCCACTGGGTCGCGGCGCGGCTGACGCCGCCGCGATAGCGGGGCGCGCCCGGGGCCAGCTCGGCGCGGGCCAGGACCATGCCGGCGGCGCCGCAGCCGAGGGTCAGGGTGGCCATCTCGTTGCGGAACTCTTCTTCGGTGAGATCCGGGTGCAGCATGCGGTCGAGGGTCTTCTCGTAGGCGAGGTTGGCGGTCTCGCCGTCGACGATCAGCGCGTAGTCGATCTCGCCGCGCTCGATCATGCGGCTGGCGATGTCCATGCCGTTGAGGAAGGCCAGACA
>JBIJBH010000387.1:0-4028 GCA_044345315.1 Lysobacteraceae bacterium | reverse complement strand
AAAGCCTCGACGATCACTGCCGTTGAATCATCAACAGCAGATCCCTCGCCGATGGCTCGGGATGACAAAGCATTGTTGAATCGGATTAAGTCATTGAACCACTGAAGGAAAACGTGGGGAGAGGTCAGGCCTCGGCGCACCGCGAATCCATGGCTGTGCTTGCAGCAGGAAGATCGGAACCCGACGGTCCATGCCGAAAGGCATGGCAGCGTCGGCGCGGGGTGTCGTGCGATGATGCGTGGGGATTCTGCTTCGCAAAGACATGTCCGCACGGATACGTCCGCCGAGGCGCGATCGCCCGAGGGGTCCGGCCGAAGCCGCGGCGAACGATGGCCGCCTCTTGCGGTCGACAACATCCGGCGGTCAACTGCATCCACGGCCCCGCGTTCCCCGTAGTCCGGCCGTCCGGCTCCGCCGTGCGGCCGACGCCCTCCCGCCGACCCGCGCTCCCGCTTCGCCCCTCCCGCCTTCCGACTGCCCCGACCGACCATGCCCAATTACCGCAAGTCCGGCCCCCGCATCCCCCGTTTCGCGATCGTGATCGGCGTGCTCGCCGTCGGCGCCGCCGGCTTCTGGCTGTGGAAGGGCCGCGGCGGCGAGGAGGCCCAGCGCTTCCGCACCGCCGCGGTCGAACAGGGCGACATCCGGGTGGCGATCTCCGCCACCGGCACCCTCGGCGCCCTGTCCACGGTCGATGTCGGCAGCGAGATTTCCGGCAAGGTCGAGGAAGTGCTGGTCGACTTCAACGACCGCGTGACCCGCGGTCAGGTGATCGCGCGGATCGATCCCACCACCTTCGATGCGCAGATCGCCCAGGGCGACGCCGCCATCGCCAGCGCCCGCGCCGCGCTGATGACCGCGCAGGCCAATCTGCGCAACGCCGAGCTGATCTTCGAGCGCAATCGCGAACTGGCGGCGCAGAAGCTGGTCTCCCGCGGCGATCTCGATCAGGCCCTGGCCGCGCGCGATCAGGCCCGCGCCCAGGTCGCGCAGGCCGAGGCCCAGATCCGCCAGCAGGAAGCCTCCACCCGCAACGCGCGGCTCAATCTCGGCCGCACCGTGATCCGCTCGCCCGTGGACGGCGTGGTCCTCACCCGGGCGATCGAACCCGGCCAGACCGTCGCCGCCAGCCTGCAGGCGCCGGTGCTGTTCAAGATCGCCGAGGATCTGTCGCGGATGGAGATCGTGCTGTCGGTCGACGAATCCGACATCGGTCAGGTGCGCGCCGGTCAGCCGGTGAGCTTCACCGTCGACGCCTATCCCGACCGCCGTTTCCGCGGCGAAGTCAGCCAGGTGCGGCTGTCGGCCGCCAACACCAACAATGTCGTCACCTATCCGGTCGTGGTCGCGGTCGACAACGCCGATCAGGCGCTGCTGCCGGGCCTGACCGCCAACGCCGAGATCGAGGTCAGCCGTCGCGACAACGTGCTCAAGGTGCCGAACGCGGCGATGCGTTTCAAACCGCCGGCCGATCCGGGCGCCGCGCCGGAACCGCCGCAGCGCGGCGGCATGAGCGAGGAACTGCCGAAGATCGCCGCCGGGCTCAAGCTCGAACCCGCGCAGCAGGCCGCGTTCGACGAGGCCCTGACCAAGATGCGCGAACGCATCGCCGCGCGCAGCGCCGCGCCGCCGCAGGGCGCGCAGGGCGGCGGCAGCGCGCTGTTCGGGCGATTCCCGGGCGGCGGCAACGCGCAGCCCGCGCGCGGCAACGCCAGCGGCGCGATGCGCCAGCGCATGCTCGAACGCTTCAACCAGCAGTTCGGCGATTTCCGCGCCAGCTTGCGCGAAGACCAGCGCACCGCCTGGGACGCGGCGATCGTCGCCCTCGTGTCGGCGCGTCGCGCACCGGTCTACGTGCTGGTCGACGGCCAGCCCAAGGCGGTGACCGTGCGGGTCGGCGCCTCCGACGGCAACAGCACCGAGATCGAAGGTGAGCTCAAGGCCGGCGACGAAGTCGTGGTCGGCGTGCAGACCGCGGAGCCCGGCAAATGAACGCCGCGGTCTCCGCGCGCCCCGCGCGGCCGGTGATCGAGACCCGCGGCCTCGGCAAGATCTATTCCGCCGGCACCGAAGCCGAAGTGGTCGCCCTGCGCGACGTGGACCTGCGCATCGACGCCGGCGAATTCGTCGCGATCATGGGGCCGTCGGGCTCGGGCAAGTCGACGCTGATGAACCTGATCGGCTGTCTCGACACGCCCAGCACCGGCACCTATCTGTGCGACGGCGTCGATGTCGCCACGCTCGATGCCGAAGAGCGCGCGCTGCTGCGCCGCGACAAGATCGGATTCGTGTTCCAGGGCTTCAATCTGCTGGCGCGCATGAGCGCGCTGGACAACGTGGCGATGCCGCTGAGCTATGCGCGCGTGCCGCCGGCCGAACGCCGCCGCCGCGCCGCCGAGGCGCTGGCCGCGGTCGGTCTGGGCGAACGCATGCATCACCGCCCGAGCGAACTGTCCGGCGGCCAGCAGCAGCGCGTCGCGATCGCGCGCGCGCTGATCCAGCGGCCGCCGATCGTGATGGCGGACGAACCCACCGGCGCGCTCGATTCGCGCACCGGACAGGAAATCCTCGCCCTCTTCGAACGCCTGCGCGACGCCGGCCACACCATCATCCTCATCACCCACGACGCCGAAGTCGCGGCCCACGCCGGCCGCATCTGCGTGATGCGCGACGGCCTGCTGCATGAAGATGCGCCGCACGAGGGCGCGTCTCCAGGCGGCGACGCATCCACCCCGGAGGGCACGGCATGAACGACGCCGGACGCGACACCGCGACGCCCGCACCCGGCGGGCTCACCTTCATGGAAGTGCTGCGCACCGCGACCTTCGCCCTGCGCGGCAACTGGCTGCGCAGCGCGCTCACTTCGCTCGGCGTCATCATCGGCATCGCCGCGGTGATCGTGATGGTCTCGGTCGGGCAGGGCACCCAGGCGGAGATCGAGAAACTGGTCTCCGGCCTCGGCTCGCAGCGCCTCGACATCAATCCCGGCGCCGGCCGCGGCTTCGGCGGCGTGCGCATGAGCGCGAGCAGTTTCTACACCCTCAACGAGGACGACGCCGACGCGATCCGTCGCGAAGTCTCAGGCATCCAGTACGTCAGCGGCGTGCTGCGCGGCGGCACCCAGGCGGTGTACGCCGAGAACAACTGGTCCACCAGCTGGACCGGCGTCGAGGCCGACTGGTTCGAGATCCAGGGCTGGGAGATCGCCACCGGCTCCGGCTTCGAGGCCGGCGACTACAGCGGTGGCGACAAGCACGCGATCATCGGCGAAACCATCCGCCGCGAACTGTTCGGCGACGAGGAAGCGGTGGGCCAGACGATCCGTCTCGGCCGCGTGCCGTTCACCGTCGTCGGCGTGCTGAAGTCGAAAGGCCAGGGCGGTTTCGGCCAGGATCAGGACGATCTGGTGCTGATCCCGCTGGAGACCGCGCGCCGGCGCATGTCCAGCAACGCCGCGCTGCCACCCGGCGCGGTGCAGCAGATCACCGTCGGCGTCGCCGATCCTGACGGCCTGTCGACGGCGCAGGCCGAGATCGAGGCCCTGCTGCGCCAGCGCCACAAGATCCAGCCCGGCGAAGAGGACGATTTCAACGTCCGCAATCTCGCCGAGATCGTCAGCGCGCGCACCCAGACCACCAAGTTGATGTCGTGGCTGCTGGGTGCGGTCGCCGGCATTTCGCTGATCGTCGGCGGCATCGGCATCATGAACATCATGCTGGTGTCGGTGACCGAACGCATCCGCGAGATCGGCCTGCGCATGGCCGTCGGCGCCGGCCCGCGCGACATCCGTCGCCAGTTCCTCGCCGAGGCGATGCTGATCTCGCTGATCGGCGGCATCATCGGGATTGCCCTCGGCGTGGTCGGCGCGCTGCTGGTGAGCAAGGTCGGCGCATTGCCGGTCGCGCTCAACAGCCAGGTCATCGGCCTCGCCGCCGGCTTCTCGATCGCGACGGGCCTGTTCTTCGGCTATTACCCGGCGAGCAAGGCCGCGAAGCTCGATCCGATCGAGGCGCTGCGGCAGCAGTAAA
>JBIJBH010000386.1:0-4035 GCA_044345315.1 Lysobacteraceae bacterium | reverse complement strand
GAAAAACGGCCGGTCCAGACCGACCTCGAAACCGCAGAGTTTCATGGCGTTGCTCCCGAGATGCAGATGTCGCCACGGATCAACACGGAGAGACGCGTATAAGGCAGATTCAATACATGGCGATCATTCATTGCTCTTGATCCGCGTTCATCCGCGTCGATCCGCGGCAGATTGCCCTTCATGCGCTCGCCTCCTTCAGCAATTTGCCGCCGGCCTTGCGTTCGCGCGCGGCGCGGATGAACCCGATGAACAGCGGATGGCCGTGGCGCGGCGTGGACAGGAATTCCGGATGCGCCTGGCAGGCCAGGAACCACGGATGCGCCGACTGCGGCAGTTCGATCATCTCCACCAGCAGATCGTCCAGCGACTTGGCCGCGATCACCAGGCCGGCGTCTTCCAGCTGCGTGCGATAGCGGTTGTTGAATTCGTAGCGGTGGCGGTGGCGTTCGCCGACCACGTCCTTGCCGTACAGCCGGTGCGCGAGCGTACCGGACTTGACCCGCTGCTCCTGCAGACCGAGGCGCATGGTGCCGCCGAGGTCGCTCTTCTCGCTGCGGCGCTCGATCTCGCCGGTGGCGGTGCGCCATTCGGTGATCAGGCCGATCACCGGATGCGGGCTCCGGCGATCGTTTTCGGTGCTGTTGGCGTCGTCGAGACCGGCGACATGGCGGGCGAAATCGACCACCGCCGCCTGCATGCCGTAGCAGATGCCGAAATACGGGATGCCGCGCTCGCGGGCGTATTGCGCGGTCAGCACCTTGCCCTCGAAGCCGCGATCGCCGAAGCCGCCCGGCACCAGGATGCCATCGACCCCGGCCAGCACCGCATCGGCGCCGTTGCGCTCAATGTCCTCGGACTCCAGCCATTTCAGCGTCACCCGGGTGCGCTGGCGGATGCCGCCGTGCTTGAGCGCCTCGGCGACCGATTTGTAGGCGTCCTGATGGTCCACGTACTTGCCGACCACCGCGATGGTCACCTCGTCGATCGGATGCTCGGAGGCGTCGACCACCGCCAGCCATTCGGACAGATCGGCGCCGGCGGCGGCCTTGTCCTGCAGGCGCAGGCGCTCGATGACGATCTCGTCGAGGCCCTGCGCGTGCAACCACATCGGGATCTTGTAGATGTTGTCCAGATCGACCGCGGAGATGACCGCCTTCTCCGGCACGTTGGTGAACAGCGCGATCTTGCGCCGTTCGCCGTCCGGCAACGGCTGTTCGCTGCGGCACAGCAGCACGTCGGGCTGGATGCCGATCGAACGCAGCTCCTTGACCGAGTGCTGGGTCGGCTTGGTCTTCAGCTCGCCCGCCGCGGCGATGAACGGCACCAGCGTGAGGTGCATGAAGATCGCCTTCTCGGCGCCGCGCTCGGTGCGGATCTGGCGGATGGCTTCGAGGAACGGCAGCGATTCGATGTCGCCGACGGTGCCGCCGATCTCGACCAGGGCCACGTCGAAGCCGGCGGTGGCCTCGTCGATGCTGCGCTTGATCGCGTCGGTGATGTGCGGAATGACCTGCACGGTGGCGCCGAGATAGTCGCCGCGACGTTCCTTGCGGATCACCGACTCGTAGATCTTGCCGGTGGTGATCGAGTTCTTCCCGGACAGGCGCGTGTTGACGTAGCGCTCGTAGTGGCCGAGATCCAGATCGGTCTCGGCGCCGTCGTCGGTGACGTAGACCTCGCCGTGCTGGAACGGGCTCATCGTGCCCGGATCGACGTTGATGTACGGATCGAGCTTCATCATCGTCACCCGCAGCCCGCGGGCTTCGAGGATGGCGGCGAGGGAGGCGGCGGCGATTCCTTTGCCGAGCGAGGACACCACGCCGCCGGTGACGAAGACGAGGGGAGTCGCGGAGCTGGGGGAGTTCATGGCGGCAGCGGGGCGCTGGAAAGCGACAGTCTAGCGGGAAGCGGCGGCAGCGGCGAGGCCGAACACGCAAGCGATTGATTTTCCGGAAAAGAAAACGCCCCGACGGGCGGGGCGTGGAGTAGGCAGTCGCGGGGACACCTCAAATCTCCTCTTCTTCCTCGATCTCGCGCTCGGGATCCTTGCGGCCCTTGCGTGCTTCGGGTCGTGGCTTGCGCGCCTCGGCCTTGCGTTGGGCTTCGGCCCTGGCCTCGGCTTCGCGGCGCCTGGCGGCCTCGGCCGCGGCCGGGTCGGCGGGATCGGAGGCCTGGGCGCCCCGCGCGGGCGGCGGCTCGGTCCGGGGCGGCGTCTGCTGGGCGATGGCCGCGAACGATGCCGACAGCGCGAACGCCAGCGTCAGCGACGCGAGGGCGGCGGCGGGGCGACGGAACGGGGTCATGGCGGTCTCCGGTGGTGCCGATCGGAAGCGGTCCGACGGACGCGGCACCGTAGCCCGACGCGGCCGACTGCGCCATGAATCGCCACCGTCGACGCCGGCAACCGGCTGAACGGCTTGACCTCACCCCGACCGCCCCCCAAGCTCGCCGCCTTCGCCCCGCCCGGTCCCCGGCCCCGCATGAACGACCGCTCCCCCAGCTCAGGCCGCTCCGTCCATCCGCTGGCCTTGCTGCTGGGCCTGGCCGTGCTCGCCGGCCTGGCCTGGGTGGCCGCGACCCCGTGGGACCCCATCACCGCGGCGCGGATGGCGGAAGGGATGAACCGGGTCGCGGCCCTGCCCAAGGACATGGGCGACGGCCTGCGCCTCGACCGGATCAGCGCCTCCGGCAACGATGTCGTCATGACCCTCACCATCACCGACATGCCGCCCCCACCCTACCCGGCGGACGTTCTGGCCGAGATGAAACGGGCGGCGCTGCTGGATGTCTGCCGCGAATGGAACAAGGATCCCGACGCGAAGGCGGCGCTGACCAGGGCCGGCATCGCGATGGTCCGCGAATTCCGCGATCCCGCCGGCGTCGTGATCTTCTCGCATCGGGTCACGCCCGATCTCTGCTGAGCGCGCCGTCCGCGACGCGCCCTCCACCGCACGATCCGCATCCCCATCGAATTGCAGCCCAGGTTCCCATGAGTTCACGCTACAACGCCGCCGATATCGAAGTCCTCTCCGGTCTGGACCCGGTCAAACGCCGGCCCGGCATGTACACCGACACCGCGCGTCCGAACCATCTGGCGCAGGAAGTGATCGACAACGCCGTCGACGAAGCGCTGGCCGGCCATGCCGGCAGCATCGACGTGGTGCTGCACGCGGACGGCAGTTGCGAAGTCGCCGACGACGGCCGCGGCATGCCGGTGGACATCCATCCCGAGGAGAAGATTCCCGGCGTCGAACTGATCCTCACCCGCCTGCATGCCGGCGGCAAGTTCAGCAACAAGAACTACACCTTCAGCGGCGGTCTGCACGGCGTCGGCGTCAGCGTCGTCAATGCGCTGTCGAAGAAGGTCGAGGTGTTCATCAAGCGCGACGGCAACGAGTACCGGATGGAGTTCCGCGACGGCGACCGCGCCTCGAAGCTCGACATCGTCGGCACGGTCGGCAAGAAGAACACCGGCACCCGGCTGCGCTTCTGGCCGGACCCGAAGTATTTCGACACGCCGAAATTCAACGTGCGCCATCTGCGCCATCTGCTGCGCGCCAAGGCGGTGCTGTGCCCGGGCCTCACGGTGACCCTGCTCGACGCCGCCACCGGCGAGAAGGACACCTGGCATTACGAGGACGGCCTGCGCGATTACCTCAAGGGAGAATTGGGCCAGGGCGAGGCGCTGCCGCCGGAGCTGTTCGTCGGCCACCTGAAGAAGGATTCCGAAATCGTCGACTGGGCCGCGGCCTGGCTGCCGGAAGGCGAACTGGTGCAGGAGAGCTACGTCAACCTGATCCCGACCGCGCAGCACGGCACCCACGTCAACGGCCTGCGCACCGGTTTCACCGATGCCTTGCGCGAATTCTGCGATTTCCGCAACCTGCTGCCGCGCGGCGTCAAGCTGGCGCCGGAAGACGTGTGGGACCGGGTCGCGTTCGTGCTCAGCATCAAGATGACCGACCCGCAGTTCAGCGGCCAGACCAAGGAACGCCTGTCCTCGCGTCAGGCCGCAGCCTTCGTGGAAGGCGCGGC
>JBIJBH010000035.1:0-14314 GCA_044345315.1 Lysobacteraceae bacterium | reverse complement strand
CCTGCGGCGGCCAGCGAAGCGGCGGCGTTCGCATCGTCCACGCCCCCCCCTGCCCGTCCGCCCTCACCGCGGATCGAAATGCCGGTCACGACGCCCGCGCCGGCAGCACCGCCCGCCGCGGCCGCCAGCGGCAGCGGACCCGCGGGCGGGATCGACAACGATCGCTGGCTGGATCTCATCGCCGGTTGCGGTCTGCGCGGCGGCCCCCATGTCCTGGCTTCGCATGCGGCCTTCCTGGGCTACGCCGAGGGCGTGTTCCGGCTCTCCGTGGACGAGGAATTCCGCATGCCCGCGGCGGTCAAGGCGCTGACCGAGGCCCTGTCCGCGCGCCTCGGCGGTCCGGTCCAGATCCGTTTCGAGGCCGGCCGTCCGGCGCAGGGCGAGACGCTGCAGCAGCGCAGCGAACGCCAGCGCGACGCGCGTCAGGCCGAGGTCGAAGCGCAGTTCATGGCCCACCCGGACGTGCAGCGGCTGATCGGGCAACACGGCGCGAAGCTGGTGCCCGATTCGATCCGCCCCCACGACGAATGAACCCGCGGCCCTGCGCCGCACCCCATCCACACTTCAGCAGAGAACGCCCCCATGCGCGGAAACATCGCCCAACTCATGCAGCAGGCGCAGAAGATGCAGGAGAACCTGCAGCGCGCCCAGGCCGAACTGGCCAATCTCGAAGTCACCGGCAGCGCCGGCGGCGGTATGGTCAGCATCACCCTGACCGGCCGCATGGAATGCCGCAAGGTCCGGATCGATCCGAGCGTGCTCTCGGACGCGGAAATGACCGAAGACCTGATCGCCGCCGCGATCAACGACGCCGTGAACAAGGCCAACGCCGAATCGCAGGCGAGGATGGCCGGCGCCACCGCGGGCATGCCGATTCCGCCCGGCATGAAGATTCCCGGCATGTTTTGAGGTTCCGGTAGAGCGGGCTTGAGCCCGCTGATTCGTTCCGAAAAGCAGCGGCCTGAAGGCCGCTCTACCGTCAGGTTCGCATGACCGCCTCCCTGCTCGAACAACTGATCGACGCCTTCCGCATCCTGCCCGGCGTGGGCGCCAAGACCGCGCAGCGGATGGCCTATCACGTGCTGGAGCGCGATCGCGAAGGCGCGATGCGCCTGGCCGGCGCGCTGGCCGAAGCGGTCGAACGCATCGGCCACTGCGGCCGCTGCCGCGATTTCACCGAAGGCGAGATCTGCGCGATCTGCGCCAGCGCCGCGCGCGATGCGCATCTGCTCTGCGCGGTGGAATCGCCGGCCGACCGGCTGGCGATCGAACAGGCCACCGGCTATCGCGGCCTGTATTTCGTGCTGCAGGGCCGGCTGAGCCCGCTCGACGGCATCGGCCCGCGCGAACTGGGCCTCGATCTGCTGGCCGCGCGGCTGGCCGAGGGCGAAGTGCAGGAACTGGTGATCGCGACCAACCCCACGGTCGAAGGCGAGGCCACCGCGCACTACCTCGCCCAGCTCGCGCGTCAGCACGGCGTGAAGCCGACCCGCCTGGCCCACGGCGTGCCGCTGGGCGGCGAACTCGAATACGTCGACCGCGGCACCCTGTCGCACGCCTTCGGCAGTCGCAGCGAAATGCCGCTCTGATCGTGTCGTCGCGGGCACTCGGTTTGCGGCCTGATCACCCGCGGCCGACGCGGCGCAGGGCGCGCTCCACGGATGCCGGGGCGCAGCGCCTCGACGTTCTCAACCCCACTCCCGATCGCGGTGCGTTGACAGGTCCGTCCACTCACGGAGACCCGCCATGCGCCGCACCGATCTGCCGTCGTCCCGCCGTTCCTCCTCCCGCAACGTCCCCACCCACGCCCTGACCACTGCCGTGCTCTGCGCACTGGCGCTGGCGGGCTGCCACCGCAGCGCCACCGTCGCGGAGTCGCCGCGCGAGGAGCAGGTCCTGCCGGCGGGCGATGCCGCCGCGGCGCCCGCGAAAGCCGAGGACAAGGCCGAGCTCGACAGCGTGGTCGTCACCGGAACCCGGGTTGCGCGCAGTCAGGAGCGCAGGGCCGCAGTGGCGGGCAACGTCCGGCAGCCGCCCATGGCGCCGATGGCGCCGCCGGTTCCTCCTCCGCCGCCGCCTCCGGCGATGATGATCGCGCCGGCGCCGATGCCGATGCCGCAGATCGAGAACACCGAGCAGTACGCCGAACGCAGCGACAACCCGGTCAAGCGCGTGTCCGAGGAGTCGGTGTCCACCTTCTCGATCGACGTCGACACCGGCAGCTACAGCAACGTGCGCCGCATGCTCCGCCAGGGCGCGCGTCCTCCGGCCGACGCGGTGCGCGCGGAGGAGATGATCAACTACTTCGACTACGGCCATCCCGGCCCGTCGTCGCTGTCGACGCCGTTCCGGGTCACCACCGAGATCGCGCCGTCCCCGTGGAATGGACAGCGCCGGCTGCTGATGATCGGCATCAAGGGCTACGACGTTCCGAAGGCCGAACTGCCGCCGGCGAATCTGGTGTTCCTGATCGACACCTCCGGCTCGATGCAGAGCGAGGACAAACTGCCGCTGCTGAAGCAGTCCTTCGCGCAGCTCGTCGAACAACTGCGGCCGCAGGATCGGGTGACGATGGTGGTCTACGCCGGCTCCGCGGGGCTGGTGCTGGAACCCACGCCCGGCAGCGAAAAGGATCGGATTCTGGCGGCGCTCGACCGGCTCGAAGCCGGCGGCAGCACCAACGGCGGCGCCGGCATCCAGCTCGCCTATGCGATGGCGAAGCAGTCGTTCGTGAAGGACGGCGTCAATCGCGTGATCCTCGCCACCGACGGCGATTTCAACGTCGGCACCACCGACCAGAAAGCGCTGGAGACCCTGGTCGGCGACCAGCGCAAACACGGCATCGCCCTGACCACGCTCGGCTTCGGCACCGGCAACTACAACGATGCGATGGCCGAACGCCTGGCCGACGTCGGCGACGGCAATCACGCCTACATCGACACCCTGCAGGAAGCGCGCAAGGTGCTGGTGCAGGAGATGCAGTCGACCCTGCTCACGATCGCGAAGGACGTGAAGATCCAGATCGAATTCAATCCCGCGCAGGTCGCCGAATACCGCCTGATCGGCTACGAAAACCGCATGTTGCGGCGCGAGGATTTCGCGAACGATCGCGTGGACGCCGGCGACATCGGCGCCGGCCATGAAGTGACCGCGCTGTACGAACTGACCCTGGTCGGCTCCGGCGCCGATCGGCTGCCGGCGCTGCGCTACACGACGCCCGAACCGAAGAACGCCGCGGCGTCCGGCGAGCTGGCGCATCTGCGCCTGCGCTACAAGCGCCCTGGCGAGGACAGCAGCCGACTGATCGAGACCGCGATCGCCCGCCCGCACGAACCGCACCGCTACGCGCCGAGCCCGTCGCTGCGCTTCGCCGCCGCGATCGCCGCGTACGCCGACGCGCTGCGCGGCGGGAAGAATATCGACGGCTGGAACTGGACCGACATCGCCGCCCATGCCCGCGGCGCCAGCGACGCGATGGGCGCCGACCCGTGGAAGCAGCGCGCGGAGTTCGTCTCGCTGATCGACGACGCGCGCCGGCTCACCGCCGGCGACGCGGCGCAGGTCGGGATGATCGCCGACTGAGCCCGACGGCGACGGCGGCCCGCGCCGCCGTCGCCGCAGGCCTGGCACGTCGCCATGCATGCGTTCGCCGCCACCTCCCGTGTCGTCCTCGCGGATAGCGCTCATCGCGACGCCCGGCGAATCGCGACGGGCTTCACGGCAACGGCCGCAGCGCTTACTCTGATCCGCATGAACGATGTGGCCGAGGTCAGCGACGAGAGCCTCATGCTCGCCTACGCGGCGGGCGATGCGGCCGCGTTCGAGCGCCTCTACCATCGTCACCGCGGCAAGCTCTACCGCTTTCTCGCCCGGCAACTGCGCGGCAACGGCGCGCTGGCCGACGAGATGTTCCAGGATGTCTGGCAGCGGGTGATCGCCGCGCGCCAGAGCTGGAAACCGGAGGCGATGTTCTCGACCTGGCTGTACCGGATCGCGCACAACCGTCTCGCCGACCACTGGCGGGCGCTGCAGCACCGGCCGCCGGCGCCCGAGGACGCGGACCAGCGCACCGAACGGGTGCCCGATCCCGACACCCCGGAGCGGCAATTGTCGGAATTCGAGGAACGGCGCCGGCTGCATCTGGCGCTGGAAGAATTGCCGGAGGAGCAGCGGGAGGTGATCCTGCTGCGTCTCGAACAGGACCTGAGCCTGGAGGAAATCGGCGAAATCACCGGCGTCGGCCGGGAAACAGTGAAGTCCAGGCTGCGTTACGCCATGGACAAACTTCGCCAGAGGCTGAAGCCATGAATCGCCGCATCGACCCCCTGTCGCCGGAAGAACGCGACCTCGCCGAGCGCCTCGCGCGCCTGGGCGGGCCGCGCGAACCCGCGCCCGCGCTCGACGCGACGATTCTGGCCGCCGCCCGCGCAGCGGTCGCAAGCGACACAGGCGCCGCTGCCGAAGCCGCAGCGCCAGCAGCGGCTGCGCCGACCGATCCGAAGGTCGCGCCGCTGCGCCCGCGCCCGACCAAGCCGCGCTGGCCGCTGGGCTTCGGTCTCGCCGCCTCGCTGGTGCTGGCCGCCGGCATCGGCTGGAAGCTGCAGGGCGACGGCGAAGGCAGTTCGGCAGAATCCACGCAGGCTGCCGCGGTGGCGGAGCACGACGAGGCGATCGAGGCGGTGATGATCGACCCGCCCGCGGCAGCGTCGCCTACGCCGCCGATGGAGGCCGCGGCCGATGCCGCGGCCCGCGCCTCCGCATCCGAATCCAGCGCCCCGCGTGTCGCCGAACCGGTTCTCGAACCCCCCAGCGGCTTCGTCGCCGACGCCGCGCCGATGGCCGCCCCGGCGCCGGTCGCGTCCGAGCCGTTCGCGACCAGCGCACCGGCCCCGGCCGCCGAGGCCAAGGTCGCAGAAGACAAGGGCGAACTCGACAGCGTCACGGTTACCGGCTCGCGGATCGCACCGCAGCGCAGCGTCGGCGCCGCCGAGTACACCCGCTCGCCGCTGAGTCAGCGTCGCGAGCAGTCCACCGCCGAACGCGAGGCCGGCAGCGCCGCCAAGGCAGCGCCACCGCCGCCACCGCCCCCTGCCGCGCCACCGGCTCCGCCGCCGCCGCCCGCACCCGCGTCGGTCGATCGCGCCCGCAACGGCAACGCCGCCGAGCGCGATGCCGCCGCAGGCATCTTCGACGAACGCCCGCCGGTATCCGCCGATTCGCCGGAATTCCGCCAGGCATGGCTGCAGCGGATCCGCGAGCGTCTGGCCCGCGGCGAGGAACAGGCCGCACGCGAAAGCCTGCAGGAATTCCGCCGCCGTTATCCCGACGTCGAACTGCCCGAAGACCTGCGCAAGCTGGCCGCCACGCTGCCGCCACCGGCGCCCTGAGCGCCGCGATGCCGCTGCACACGCTCGCCGGCCCGGCATCGCGGCTGCTCGAAGTCAAACACAGCCGGTTTCTGGCGCAGGCCGTGCCGCTGACCGCAGCCGACGCCGCGCCAACCGCGATCGCCGCCCTGTCGGACCCCGACGCCACCCACAACTGCTGGGCCTGGCGCCACGGCGCCCAGTACCGCAGCAGCGACGACGGCGAGCCCGCAGGCACCGCCGGGCGCCCGATCCTCGCTGCGATCGACGGCCAGGGTTGCGATCGGGTGCTGGTGGTGGTGACCCGTTGGTACGGTGGCATCAAGCTTGGCGCCGGCGGACTGGTCCGCGCCTATGGCGGCGCCGCAGCCGAATGCCTGCGTCTGGGCGAACGCCTGCCGCTGATCGCGGAGGCCGAGCTGGCGTTCGCCTGCCCGTTCGCGCATCTGGGCGATGCCCACGCTGCGCTGCAGGCGCTCGGGGCGCACAAGCGCGACGAACGCTTCGACGCCGATGGCGCGGTACTGCGGGTGCGCCTGCCCGCGGACCGCGTCGATGCCTTGAAAATCCGGCTGCGCGATGCCACCCGCGACCGGGTCCTGTTCTTCGATACGCCATGAAGCCCGGCCGGGGCGGCCCCGCCCGGCTGTGATCGGATACGGATTCGAGGACAATGCACCGCCGGCCTGCGCCCCGGGTCCGCATCCTCTCCATCCGTGCGCCGCATCCAGGGACGACATCCGATCATGCCCGAACCCACTCCGCCTTCCGGCAAAGCCTCGCTCCGCCGCCTGCTGCCGCTGTGGCCTTTCCTGCGCCGCCACGGCCGACTGCTGACTGCCTGGCTGCTCGCGCTGCTGGTCTCCTCTGCGGCCTCGCTGAGCCTGCCGCTGGCGATCAGGGCCATGATCGACCAAGGCTTCCGCAGCGGCAGCGCCGGCGACATCGACCGCGCCTTCCTGACCATGTTCGTGGTCGCACTGGTGCTGGCGATCGCCACCGCCGCGCGCTTCTTCTTCATCTCGCTGCTCGGCGAACGGGTGGTCGCCGACCTGCGCCAGCGTCTCTACGGGCATCTGATCGGGCTCGACAGCGGCTTCCATGAGCGCAATCGCAGCGGCGAGCTGATCTCACGCCTGACCGCCGACGTCGAACTGGTCCGCAGCGTGGTCGGCAGCGCAATGTCGATCGCGCTGCGCAGCGGCATCACCGCGATCGGCGCGCTGACCATGCTGTTCGTGACCAGCCCGCGACTGGCGGCCTGGGCGGTGGTCGGCATCCCGCTGGCGGTGCTGCCGATGGTGATCGGCGCGCGCCGGCTGCAGAAGATCGCGCGCGACAGCCAGGATCGGGTCGCGGACGCCAACGCACTGGCCTCGGAAACCCTCGGCGCAGTGCGCACCGTCCAGGCGCATGCGCGCGAAGGCTACGAACGGGATCGCTTCGGCGACGCGGTACGCATCGCGATCGGTGCGGCACGCCGACGGATCGGCATCCAGGCGATGATGACCGGAGCGCTGATCGTGCTGTTCTTCGGCGCGATCACCCTGGTGCTGTGGTCCGGCGCGCACGATGTGCTCGGCGGGCGGATGACCGCGGGTACGCTGATCCAGTTCGTGCTCTACGCGGTGTTCGCCGGCGGCTCGATCGCGGCGATGGCCGAAGTCTGGAACGAAGTCCAGCGCGCGGCCGGCGGCATGGCCCGGATCGGGGAATTGCTGGAAGAAACGCCGAGCGTCGTGGCCCCGGCGCTGCCGACCGCGCTGCCGCAGCCGCTGCGCGGCGAATTGCGCCTGGATACGGTGGATTTCCGCTACCCGATGCGGCCCGAGCAGCCGGCGCTGGAGCGCTTCGACCTGCTCGTGCGCCCCGGCGAAACCGTGGCCCTCGTCGGGCCGTCCGGCGCCGGCAAGAGCACCGTGCTCTCCCTGCTCCTGCGCTTCCACGACCCGCAGGCGGGGCGGATCCTGATCGACGGCGTCGATCTGCGCGAATGCGATCCGGTGGCGCTGCGCGAGCGGATCGCGCTGGTGCCGCAGCAGCCGACCCTGTTCGCCGCCAGCGCGCGCGACAACATCCGCTACGGCCGGCTCGACGCCACCGACGCCGAAGTCGAGGCCGCCGCGCGGGCCGCCGAGGCGCACGAATTCCTGATCGCCCTGCCCAGGGGCTACGACGAGGAGCTGGGCGAACGCGGCGTGCGCCTGTCGGGCGGCCAGCAGCAGCGGATCGCGATCGCGCGCGCGCTGCTGAAGGACGCGCCGGTGCTGCTGCTCGACGAAGCGACCTCGGCGCTCGACGCGCAGAGCGAGCGCGCGGTGCAGCATGCGCTGGACAACCTGATGCGCGGCCGCACCACGGTCGTGATCGCGCACCGCCTCGCAACCGTGCTCCGCGCCGACCGCATCGTGGTCATGGATCACGGCCGGATCGTCGCCGAAGGCACCCACGAGACCCTGCTCGCGCAGGGTGGACTGTACGCCGAGCTGGCGCGGCTGCAGTTCCTCGACGGCGGCGCCGCGGGCGCATGATCGGCGCCGCAGTCAACCGATCTCCGAGGAGCGCGCGATGAGCGAGGAAACGGTGTACACCGTCGTCGTCAATCACGAAGAGCAGTACTCGATCTGGCCCATGGACAGGGAACTGCCCCTCGGCTGGAATCAGGTCGGGGTCAGCGGCAGCAAGGAAACGTGTCTGAAATACATCGAGGAAGTCTGGACCGACCTGCGCCCACGCTCGTTGCGCGAGCAGATGCGCGACGGCGAAAACTGATCGCGACCCGCGCTTCGCAGCGGGCCATCAGGCATGCGGGAAAGGACAGGGACGACGGCAGCGCAGAAGCCATCGTGTCGGCCGTTCTGCGCTGCATGACGGCATGGAAAATACGAGTCTCTGCACCCGCAGAGCGCAGCTTCGTGTGAAGACGAACGCCCGCCGCGTTGCGGCAGGCGGGAAACCCGGCGAACGGACACAACAAAAAAAGCCAACCCGTGAGGGTTGGCTTTCGGAATTTGGCGCGCCCGGAAGGATTCGAACCTCCGACCCCCAAGTTCGTAGCCTGGTGCTCTATCCAACTGAGCTACGGGCGCGTGGTGAAGAAGCGGAATTTTGCCAATTCGATGTTGGCTGGTCAAGCCCGGAATCGAAATAACCGACTGACCGATGTCGTAATGCGCGACGGAACATTCATCGCATCCGCGTCGGCCGATGTCTGCCTGCCGCGGCTCGTGTTCCGTCCGGTCGCCCGCTGAGCCGCGGCGGGCCGGAAACTTCCGCTCCGCGGTACCGGTGAGGCTGGACGCCGGAACGGAATGGCGGAGAGTGAGGGATTCGAACCCTCGATGGAGCTTTTGACCCCATACTCCCTTAGCAGGGGAGCCCCTTCGGCCTCTCGGGCAACTCTCCGTGGGTGCGGCACGCGAAGCGCCGCTGCTGAAACAGTCCGGCGCGAAGCTTGCCGGCCGGACAGGATACCGCGCTCAGTCGTCCTGCGGCAAACCCTGATTCGGGCCGTGACCCTCGCCGCGCTGGATCCGCTGATAGATTTCTTCACGATGCACCGCGACCTCCTTGGGGGCCGTAATGCCGATACGCACCTGGTTGCCTTTGACCCCGAGCACGGTGACGGTGACCGTGTCACCGATCATCAGAGTTTCGCCAACCCGGCGAGTGAGAATAAGCATCGCATGTCTCCGTAAGCCGACTTCCCCTCATCGGCGGATTGTCGTCGTTCGCGGCCGCTAATGGCGGGGATGCAGCATGGGTCGCGGACGCAATGAATTAGGATAACCGGACCTGATCGTCGTCGGGAAGCGCCTGAAGTCATGCCCCGGGGCGCATCCGTTCCTCGACCCATCCCTGAATGCCTTCCAGTGCGTTGCGCAGACGAGGGCCGTCTTCTCCGCCCCCCTGGGCCATATCGGTCCGGCCACCGCCCTTGCCACCGATCTGGCCTGCCACGTGCGCCATCAGGTCCCCGGCCTTGATCGGTCCAAGGGCTGCGCCGCTCACGCCCGCAATGAGGGACACTTTACCATCCGCGGCCCCCGCCAGCAGCACGACCGCGTCACGAAGTTCGGCCTTCAGCCGATCAACGGCATCGCGCAGGGCCTTGGCGTCCATGCCTTCGAGGCGCGCGGCCAGCACGCGGATGCCGCCAACCTCGGCCGCCGAGGCCGCGAGGTCCGCGACCGCGGCGCCGGCCGCCCGGGCCTTGAGGCTTTCCAGTTCGCGTTCGAGTTTCTTCTGGCGATCGAGCAGCGCGCGCAGCTTCTCGGCCACATCGGCGGGATTGCCGCCGAGCAGCGCCGCAGCTTCGTCCAGCCGGCGCTCTTCTTCCGCAATCAGATCGAGCGCGCCCTGCCCGGTCACCGCCTCGATCCGGCGCACGCCGGCCTGGATGCCGCCCTCGGACACGATCTTGAACACGCCGATATCACCGGTGCGGCGCACATGCGTGCCGCCGCAGAGTTCGGTCGATGCATCGCCCATGCGCAGCACGCGCACGCGCTCGCCGTATTTTTCGCCGAACAGCGCCATCGCGCCGAAGTCGAGCGCTTCCTGCATGCCCATGTGATGGACTTCGGCTTCGCTGTTGGCGCGGATCTCGGCGTTGACGCGGCGCTCGATCTCGGCCAGCTCGGCAGGCGTGAGCGGCTGGAAGTGGCTGAAGTCGAAGCGCAGGCGATCCGGGGCGACCAGCGAGCCCTTCTGGGTCACATGGGTGCCCAGCACGTCGCGCAGCGCGGCGTGCAGCAGGTGGGTCGCGCTGTGATTGAGCACGGTGGCCTGGCGGCGGCCGGGGTCGACCGTGGCGTTCAGGCGATCGCCGCGGCGCAGGCTGCCGGCGACCAAGCGGCCGACGTGGCCGTGGAACTGGCCGGCGAGTTTCTGGGTGTCCCCGACTTCGAAGTCGGCGCCGGCGCCGGACAGACGGCCGGTATCGCCGACCTGGCCGCCCGATTCGGCGTAGAACGGGGTGCGATCGAGCAGGATCACGGCATCGTCCCCGGCCGCGACGAGATCGACCGGCTTGCCGTCCTTCAGGATCGCGACCACTTCGAGGTCATCGGCCTGCAGACCGTCGTAGCCGAGGAACGCGGTGGGCGCGAGCTGCGCGATCAGCTCGGCCGGCATGACCACGCCGCCGCCGAACTTGCCGGCTGACCGTGCCAATTCACGCTGTTTTTCCATCGCTGCTTCAAAACCCTGAAGATCCACAGACAACCCCTGCTCTCTAGCCATATCGGAGGTGAGGTCCAGCGGGAATCCAAAGGTGTCGTAGAGAACGAAAGCAGATCCGCCACCAACCTTAAAGTCGGCGTCGTTATAAAAACGAATTATGAGGGAAGCTTGATTAGCCGCTTCTCGAATTTTTGACGCAAGATCTCCTTCGCCACTCCCATCGGCAATAATCCACAACTCCTTAATGTCATTAGAGTTAGGCAAAGCCATACGCTGAATCTGTTCGATCCAACCCAAAAAGTCTTGAGTGGATAGATCACGACTAGCAACCTTCAATTCAACAAAGCGCTTTAGCCCATCAGCGCCTTCAAATGCAAAGTCCCAAGTATGCCCACCTCCAACACGAGGCTCTTTGACCACCATATTTATTGGACCGAAGATATTCGAAGCTCCGCCTGAGCGAATGAATTCATAAACTCTATTCTCGATTCGAATTCCTTCCTGAAAACGCTTCATGCCAGAGGACAGGGTTTCGCCAAAACGGCGCTCTTCGTTGAGCAAAGCCGATTCAATGAGAGCACGTTTCTCAACCAGCTCAGGGTATGCATCACCCATGCATTCAACTAGTGGATTCACCATCGAGAAAAAGAAATCATCCTTGCAACCCAGCATCCAACCGTGCCTCAAGGCTCGTCGAATAATCCGGCGCAGCACATAGCCGCGGCCCTCGTTGCTGGGCAGCACGCCGTCGACGATCAGGAAGCTGCAGGCGCGGATGTGGTCGGCGATCACGCGCAGGGACTTGTGTTCGAGATCGGTCGTGTTCGTGATCGCGGCGGCGGCCTTGATCAGATGCTGGAACAGGTCGATCTCGTAGTTGCTGTGCACGTGCTGCAGCACCGCGGCGATGCGCTCCAGGCCCATGCCGGTGTCGACGCAGGGCGCCGGCAGCGGCAGCAGGGTGCCGTCGGGCTGGCGGTCGAACTGCATGAAGACGTTGTTCCAGATCTCGATGTAGCGATCGCCGTCCTCGTCCGCGCTGCCCGGCGGGCCGCCGGCGATATGCGCGCCGTGGTCGTAGAAGATCTCGGTGCAGGGGCCGCAGGGGCCGGTGTCGGCCATCTGCCAGAAATTGTCCGAAGCGTAGGGCGCGCCCTTGTTGTCGCCGATGCGGACGATGCGATCCGCCGGCAGACCGATCGTCTTGTGCCAGATCTCGAAGGCTTCGTCGTCGGTGTGATAGATCGTGACCAGCAGACGGTCCTTCGGCAGCTTCCAGACTTCGGTCAGCAGCTCCCAGGCGTAGGCGATCGCGTCGTGCTTGAAGTAGTCGCCGAAGCTGAAGTTGCCCAGCATCTCGAAGAAGGTGTGGTGACGCGCGGTGTAGCCGACCTGATCGAGATCGTTGTGCTTGCCGCCGGCGCGCACGCAGCGCTGGCTGGAGACGGCGCGGGTGTAGCTGCGCTTCTCGGCGCCGAGGAAGACATCCTTGAACTGGACCATGCCGGCGTTGGTGAACAGCAGGGTCGGGTCGTTGCCCGGCACCAGCGGGCTCGACGGCACGACCGCGTGGCCCTTCGAGCGGAAGAATTCGAGGAAATCGCTGCGGATCCTGGCGGTACTGTTGTCGGCTGTGGTGTTCATGGCGTCAAGGAATGACGGGTGCGGCCCTCTTCCGCGGAACCGGCAGCGTGCCGGCGCGGAATCGAGCGGACCACCCAAGACCCGATAGATTAACAGGCGATGCCCGCGGGGTCTCGGTCACCGCGGCCGACCAACGGCGGACACGGGTCGCGACCGCGCCGGGCTCAGTCCTCGTCGGGATCGAAACGGGTCGCGGCGCGGACCTGATCGGCGGAGAACCCGCGCCGGATCAGGAAATCGGCGGCCTTGCGCCGGGTCGCGAGGTCGTCGAAACCGCTCGGGAAACGCCTGCGCACCAGATCGCGGGCCTGCTCGTCCCAGTCCCCGTCCCAGCCCGCCAGCGCGGCGGCCACCGCCTCGCGGTCGAGCCCGTGGGTGCCCAGCTCGGCCCGGATCCGCAGCGGCCCGTAGCCGTTGTTGGCGCGGCTGCGGACCAATTGCTCGGCGAAACGAGCGTCGTCCTGCCAGCCCTCGGCGGTCATCCGCTCGACCGCCGCCCGGGCCTCCTCGGCCTCGACCCCGCGCGCGGCCAGCTTGCGGGTCAGCTCGCGACGCGAATGCTCGCGCCGCACCAGCAGACCGAGCGCGCGCTGCGACGGCGTCAGCTCCGGACGACGCCGTCGACGCGGCGATCCGTCGCCGCCGCCCGAAGGCTCGGCCGCAGGCAGGTCGTCGTCGGGGGCGTCGCGATCGTGCATGCGTCGAGTGTAACCGGGGCGGAGATGCGGCTCAGAACAGCTCCCAGCGCCCCTCGCGCAGCACGAACAGCCGATCGGTCAGCGAATACGTCGCATCCGCGCGCATCCGTACCGCCAGTTGCCGCAACTGCTCCACCGCCTCGGCATCGGCCGAATCCGCGAACAGCAGCAGATCGCGCGCGGGCACCGCGGCTACCGGCTCGCCGCGCAGTTTCTCGGCCTCGCGCGCCCACAGATCGGCGAACAGCAGCAGCGAGGCCTCGTAATTGCCGTCCGCGGTGACCATCGCCAGTTTCTCGCCGCGCTGCACCTGGATGCCCGGCAACAGTCCGCGCAGATTGCGCACCGCCAGCGCGCGCAGTTCCTCGCGCTGCACGCCGAGATTCTCCAGCTCGTCGGGGTTGAGATAGGCGATGTTGCTGGGCGTGTCGATGGCGTAGACCACGACCAGCGCCTCGTTGATGTCCTCGTAGACTTTGTCCTGCGCCTCGCCGCCCATCTGCCGCACCGAAGCGGCGACCTCCTCCAGCCAGGCGCGATCCTTGACCACCGGGATGATCGCCTCGGCGCTGCGCTCCAGGCCCTTCGCGGCCTCGGCGAAGGAGGCCACGAAACGGTCGATCAGCGCGTCGCGTCCCTGCGCGGATTCGCCGCGATACAGACGGTAGGCGTTTTCGAGAAAGACGCGGTTGCTGCCGTCGTCGTCGAGGGCGATGGCGAGTTCCAGTTCGCCGACCACCTGCACATCGAGGCCGGATACCGCGGCGCGCACCCGGCGCGCGACTTCCTCGGTGAAGGCGGCGGGGTCCATCGTCGGCCCGGCGGATTTGCCGCCGAACAGGTTGCGCAGCGAGGACAGGAAACCGGTCATGCGGTGCTCCGGGTAGTGGTGGTGGTGGAGAGGGGATTTCGAAACCGCCGCTGGCTCAGCCCGCGGCGGCTTCCAGGGCATCGGCCAGACGCTCGACGGCGACGACATCCATGCCTTTCCAGGCCCCCGCCTTCGGCGCGTTGGCCCGGGGCACGATCGCGCGCTTGAAACCGTGGGTGGCGGCCTCCTTCAGCCGCTCTTCGCCGTTCGGCACCGGGCGGATCTCGCCGGAGAGGCCGACTTCGCCGAAGGCGACGGTCTTCTCCGCCAGCGGCCGGTCGCGCAGCGAGGACAGCACCGCCAGCAGCACCGGCAGGTCGGCCGCAGTTTCCTGCACGCGGATGCCGCCGACCACGTTCACGAACACATCCTGATCGCCGACCACGATGCCGCCGTGGCGGTGCAGCACCGCCAGCAGCATGGCAAGGCGATTCTGTTCGAGGCCGACCGCGACCCGACGCGGATTGGACAGCGGCGAGCTGTCGACCAGCGCCTGCACCTCGACCAGCAGCGGACGCGTGCCTTCGCGGGTCACCATCACGCAGCTGCCG
>JBIJBH010000434.1:0-3401 GCA_044345315.1 Lysobacteraceae bacterium | reverse complement strand
CTGGGCGACGAGGCGGCGGATCTCGGCGACGCGGGCCGGGATGTCGATCACCAGCAGGGTGTTGGTGCGACGGTCGAAGCTGAGGCTGCCGCGCTGCGACAGGAAGCCGCGGCTCTGCTGCTGGCCGGCCGCACCGCCCTGGCTGGCCGCGCCCGACTGGTTGCCCTTGCTCTCGTCGGTCAGCAGCTTGGCGATGTCCTCGGCGTTGCCGTAGCTGACCGGGATGTATTCGGTGATGGTCTCGGCGCGGTTCTCGATCGCGATCCGGGCGTCTTCCTTGTCCTGCTCGAACTTGGCGATCTCGGTCTGCGGCGCGACCCAGACCACGTTGCCGTTGCGGCGCTTGTCGAGCTGCTTGGCCTGCAGCACGATCTCCAGCGCCTGATCCCACGGCACGTTGATCAGGCGCAGGGTGACGTTGCCCTGCACGGTGTCGCTGGCGACGATGTTGAGATTGGACTCCTCGGCGATCAACTGCAGCACGGTGCGCACCGGCACGTCCTGGAAGTTGAAGGTGACCGGGCGACCGCTGAACTGGCGGGCCGGGGCCGGAGCCGTGGCGGCGCGCTGCGCGGTCGCGGCGACCGTGGCCGGAGCGCCCATCGCGCGGGCCGGAGCCGCGGCGCGCGGCACCAGTTCGACGATGTAGTCGCGACCGGTCTGGTAGGCCATCGGCTCGAACGCGCCGTTGGCGCTGATCGCCACCTGGGCGCGGTTGCCGTCGGCGCTGGCCTGGATCTGCTGCGCGGGGGTCGCGAAGTCGGTGACGTTGAGCGTCCGCTGCAGGTGCGCCGGCAGGGTCGCGTTGCCGATGTCGACCAGCACCCCGTTGCCCTGGGTACGCAGGTCGGGCATGGCGCCGTCGCCGTCGAAACGGAGGATCAGCTTGCCCGAGCCGCCGTCGCCGCGACGGAAGTCGATGCTGGTGATCGCAGCGGGGGCCGCGGTCTGCTGGGCGGGTCCGGTGGCCGCGACGGCGGGCGGATCGGCGACGGGCGGAGCCGCACCGACGACGCTGAGCGCCGAGAGCAGACCGGCGGCGAGGCCGAAGAGCGCTGCTTTCATCGGCAATGTGCGACGGCCCTGCTGCTGGCTATGCGCGTTGAGTACGATCATTTCGCTATCCCCTCGTCTTATTCGTCATCGAGCGAGACCGTTGCGGCCCGCTCCAGCCAACCGCCTGCGCCATCCGGCACCAGTTCGACGAGTTCGATACGATCCTCGTAGACGGCGGTCACCCGTCCGTCGGACTGGCCCATGTAATTGCCCGGAAGCACGCGCTGAGTGACCTTGTCGGGTCCCATCACCAGCGCCACCAGGCCCCTGCCCGTGCCGATCGTCCCGACCATGTCGAGCGAATCGAGCGGGAATTGTTCCAGCGCCTGCTTGCGCCGGTTGGAGTCCGGGCGCGGCCCGGATTCCGAGGAGCCCGGCGCGAACGCCGTGCTGAACGGATCGCGCAGGGTCTGCGCGGAGTATTCGAACGTCTCGAACTGCTGCATCACCGGCAGCGGATCGAGCGCGGGCGCCGGCTTGGCCTTGATCCCGGCGACCCACTCTTCGAGGTTGGGCGCATCGCCCGGCGTGCTGGTGATGCCGCGGCCGCAGCCGGCGACCGCGACGACCGCGGCCAGCGCCAGCGCGAGACGGCTGCCGTGGGTGAGAAGCGTACGCATCAGCGGCTCCCTCCCGCGGCCTGGGTGGCATTGGCGGTGTTGGTCGCGGCGGCGGCGGCGGCGTTGGCCCCCGGCCCTTGAGCTCGAGGATGGTGTTGGGCCCGATCGCGACCGGCTTCTTGTCGTTCTGCGGGCCCTGCACGTTCTCGCGCGGCTTCAGCGAGATGTCGTGCATCGTCATGATCACCACGCGCGGCAGCGAGGCCACGCCGCTGACGAAGGCGCCGAACTGGTGGTAGGTGCCGACCATCTTCAGTTCGATGGGCTTCTCGGCGTAGAACTCCAGCGCGGTTTCCTCGCCGGGCTGGAACAGCTCGTTGGTGATGCCGGTGGCCAGCGCGGTCTGCGAGATGTCCACGATCAGCTCGGGCATTTCGGTCTTGCTCGGCAGCTGGCGCAACATCTGCTGCAGCTGCTGTTCCATCTGCGCGAGCTGCTGCTTCAGCGGCTCCAGATTCGCGGCCTGGCCCTGCAGTTTCTCGAAGTCGTCGCGCTTGCTGACTTCGTCCTGCTCCAGACCTTCGAGCGTGGCGCCCTTGGGCCGGGTCATGAAGTTCCACATCAGGAACAGGATCAACAGGCCGAGCGCGACGCAGAAACCGAGCTGCCATTCGCGCGGCCAGGAGCCGGCGTTGTTGAAGTCGAGTTCCTTGAGCGACATTTTCTTCTTCACGAGTCGGCTCCTCCGGACGGCGGCTGCTTCTGCGGGGCGTTCTCGGGCTGATTCGCGGCGGGTGCGGCCGGGGTCGCCGGCGCGCCGGCCGGCTGCGCCCCGGCGGCTGGTGCCGGAGCGGCGCCGGCGGCAGGCTGGGCGGCGGTCGCGGGCGACAGCGGCTGCAGCGTGCTCTGGGTCGCGGCGGCGCCGGCGGCGGCCGGATCGACCGCGCCTTCCTCGCCCTCTTCCTTGGCGTTGGGGTTGGCCAGGGTGACCGACAGGCTGAAGGTGTGCGGCAGGCCGGTGTTGTCGCCTTCGGCCTGGATCACCGACAGGTCCGGCTTGGTCATCCAGCCCGACGCGGCGAGGTTGTCCATGTAGGCGCTGACCCGGGCATACGACTGCGAGCGGCCTTCGAGGGTCAGCTTGTCGCCTTCCTGGTTGATCCCGGTGAGGATCACGCCGTCGGGAATGGTGCGCACCAGCGAATCGAACAGGTGCACCATCTGCGAGCGGTTGGCCTGCAGTTCCTCGATCACCTTCTTGCGGTTGAGCAGATTGTTCTTCTTCTGCTCCAGCGCCTCGATCTCGACGATCTTGGCCTTGACCACGGTGATTTCCTGGTCGAGGTAGGCGTTGCGCGCCTGCTGACCGGCGATCTGCATGTTGTAGTAGCTGTCGACCACGAACCACAGCGCGAAGCCGGCGACGGCGGCGAGGGCGAGCATCAGGAAGAACTGCTTCTTGCGCTCTTTCTGGCGCTCTGCGCGCCACGGGAGGAGATTGATGCGTGCCATCAGTCGAAGCTCCTCAGGGCGAGGCCGCAGGCGATCATCAGCGCCGGCGCGTCCTGCGCGAGCGCGTGCGCCTGGACGCGGGGACCGAGCGTCATCTGGGCCAGCGGATTGGCGACGACGGTGTGCACGCCGAGCTGTTCCTCGACCATCGCGGCGATGCCGGCGATGGAGGCGCAGCCGCCCGCGAGCACGATCTGGTCGACGCGGTTGTACTCGCTGCCGGCGTAGAAGAACTGCAGCAGGCGACCGATCTGCTGGGCCATGGCCTCCTTG
>JBIJBH010000469.1:0-3021 GCA_044345315.1 Lysobacteraceae bacterium | reverse complement strand
AATAGCGACTCGCCCGAAAAGTGGGTGTCCCCGAATAATCGGCCCCGAATAATCGGGAAGCACCTCAGCCCCCCGCCTCCCGCCACGCCAGCGTCGCCCAGTAGCCCGGGTCGGGCGACCAGGCGTGGAGGCGCCAGGCGTCGGGGCTGCCGAGTTCGCGATCGCAGGCGATCAACTGCGGATGACCGCCTGCGTCCAGCACGAAACGCAGCCGGTCGAGTCCGAACGACAGTCCGCGACCATGCGCCTTCAGCACCGCTTCCTTCGCGCACCACAGCCGGGTGAACGCGCGCTCCAGGGCCGGCGGATCGCCGCCCAGCGCTTCCAGGGCCGCGGTTTCGGCCGGATCGAAGAACCGCTGCGCCAGCGCCAGGGCCTTGGCCCGCGGCCGCAGCAGTTCGATGTCCACCCCGACCCGCACCTGCTCGGCGCAGGCCGCGATCAGCCGTTCGCCGCTGTGGCTCCAGTTCAGATCGACCCGATGAGTACCGGTATCCAGCCATGGCCGGCCATGGGCGTCGCGGGCCAGATGCAGCGCGCCCGGGGGCAGCGCCCACAGATCGGCGAGCCAGGCGCGCACCCGCGCTTCGGCGATCTCGCCGCGGTGGAACGGCCACCAGGCGCAGCGGATCGAACCGATGGACAACGCGTCGGGCAAGGCTGCGGTTTGAGGCGGTCGGGCCCCGCAGCGTAAGCTAAACCCGCGGTCGGCACACACGGCCGCTTCGATCCCACCACACCCGGTCGCGGACCAGACGGCCCGGCGCCCGCGGCCCGGAGCTCCCGGTCCCGAGGCGCCCATCGCCGGCGGTCCCGGCCCAGCACAGGCGGAACGCATGTCGGCAGTGCCCGGATCCTCCGGCGAACATCCCCCCGCGACCTTCCCCGGGCGCTTCGCGCTGGTGGAAGGACCGCCCGGTCGCCGCTTCGCCTTCGACGGCCACGGTCGCCTGACGCTCGACACCTTTCTCGCCGAAGTCCGCGGCATCGCCGCCGATCTGCCCGACGCCGCCTGCGCGATCAACCTCTGCGAGGACCGCTACCGTTTCCTCGTCGCCTTCTGTGCCGCCGCCCTGCGCGGCCAGACCACGCTGCTGCCCCCCTCGCGCACCCCCGCGGCGATCGACGAGGTCCGCCGCCAGTACCCCGACAGCTACTGCATCGCCGACGTGCGGATCTCGCCCGCACCGCCGCGCCTGCATCCGCTGCCCGAGCGCCTGCCCAAGCGCGAGGGCCCGATGCCCGAGGTCGCCGCCGATGCGATCGCCCTGATCGCCTTCACCTCCGGCAGCACCGGCACGCCCAAACCCAATCCCAAGAGTTGGGCCAGCCTGCGCACCAGCACCGCGCAGAACGTCGCCGCGCTGCGCCACCTGTGGCCGGCCGCGCCCGGCGAGGTGCTGCCGATCGTCGCCACCGTGCCGCCGCAGCACATGTACGGCATGGAGCTGTCGGTGCTGCTGCCGCTGCTGGCCCCGGCCGCGGTGCACGGCGGTCGCCCGTTCTTTCCGGAGGACGTGACCCGCGCGCTCGGCGACGCCGACGCCCCGCCGCTGCTGGTCACGACCCCGGTGCATCTGCGCGCGCTGGTCGAATCGGGCATCGCGCTGCCGCCGATGGCCGGCATCGTCACCGCCACCGCGCCGCTGCCGCAAGCGCTGGCCGCCGCCGCCGAGCAGCGATTCGGCTGCGAAGTGCGCGAGATGTTCGGCGCGACCGAGATCTGCATCGTCGCCCATCGCCGCACCGCGCGGGATCACGAATGGCAGGCCTATCCCGGCGTGCGTCTGCAGCCGCAGCCCGACGGCACCCTCGTCGACGCCCCGCACCTGCCGGTGCCGGTGATGCTCGCCGATCTGGTCGAACTGCGGCCCGAGCATCGCTTCGTGCTCTGCGGTCGCCAGTCCGATCTGCTGGAAATCGCCGGCAAACGCGCCTCGCTGGGCGATCTCACCCGGCGCCTGCTCGCGGTGCCCGGCGTGCTCGACGGCGTGGTCGTGCAGCTCGACCCCTGCGAGATCACCGGCGTGCGCCGGATCGCCGCGGTCGCGGTCGCGCCCGCGCTGGACGAGACCGCGATCCTCGACCACCTGCGTCAGGCCATCGATCCGGTATTCCTGCCGCGCAAGCTGCGCCTCGTCGACGCGCTGCCGCGCAACGAGACCGGCAAGCTGCCGCGCGAAGCGCTGCTGCGGTTGCTTGCATGAACGGCCGCCGCCCGCGCCACGCTGCGTTTATGATCCCGACCACGCGGACGACCGGCGGATATTCCGCCAGGGGGACAGACAGATGAAAGGCGCAGGCGGCACACCCGGCGGCATCGGACAGTTCTTCATCGGCCTGATGTGCGCAGTGGCCGGCGGCTGGCTGCTGACCAACCAGGTCACGGTCACCACCGGCGGCTACTGGCAGCTTTGGGGCATGAACGGCTTCGGCCTCTCGCTGATCCCCTTCATCGTCGGCACCGGGCTGATCTTCTTCAACGGCAAATCGATCCTCGGCTGGGTCCTGCTCGCCGCCGGCCTGGTGATCGTCTTCGTCGGCATCCTCTCCAACCTCCGCATCTACTTCCAGCCGACCAGCCTGTTCAACACCCTGCTGATGCTCGCCCTGCTCGCCGGCGGCCTCGGCGCGATGGCCGCGGCGCTGCGGAGCAGACCGGCGGAAGACAAGGCGAAAGCGTAGTCCTCCACCGACCTGACTTGCGTGACGTTGCGGAACAAGCTCGCCGGAATGATGGGGCGAGTTTCACTTCACGCGCCCGCGAGGGGCGCGACCCTGTTAGACGAAATCAGACTACGCACAGACTGGAGAGTTTCAATCCACGCGCCCGCGAGGGGCGCGACGCCGGCCCCGTGTGGAACGGGCAGGTGCGCTTCAACGTTTCAATCCACGCGCCCGCGAGGGGCGCGACTTCTAGTTTTCATGTTCAGCGTGTGGCTTGCATGGGTTTCAATCCACGCGCCCGCGAGGGGCGCGACATTAACTCTTTTGCGCGTGGCGAAAATGATATCGGCGTTT
>JBIJBH010000383.1:0-4122 GCA_044345315.1 Lysobacteraceae bacterium | reverse complement strand
GGAATTGCTCCAGCGCAAACTCGAATTCTTCGCGCGAGTATTTGCCGAGCTTGCTGTGGAACAGCAGCACGAAGATGTCGCACTCGGCAATCGCCTTGTTGTATTCGTCCTGCAGCCGCGTCGGCGATACGGCGTCGATGAAATGCTCCCAACCGATCACCTGCAGGAACGCGCCCTGTTCGTGCCAGGCATTGTTCTGTTCCATGATGAGATCGCGAAAGGCCCTGCGGTCTTCCGACAGCTCCATCGATGAGGCGATGAAGATTTTCGTGTTGCCAACGCCCGCCATCACCCACCCCCTGTGGTTCCCTGTGATGTCCCGAGTGTAGCCGCGAGGAGATGCTCGGGAAGGTCCGGGCCGGCGGATGCCGACGACCGGTCGCCCGCGACCCAGAGGTTCGGCGCAAGGTGGCGCGGCGGCGGGGCGGAGCCTCTCATGCCGGCTCCGGGCTCGCCCGCGTTGCCGCTCCGGGGCGGATGCGTCAAGCTAGCCGGGATTCGTCCCGAGCCCTGCCCATCGTGCGCAAGACACTCCGACTGCTGCCGCTGCCGTTCTTCATCGCCCTGTCGCTGACCGCCCATGCCAGCGACGACCAGCCCGAGGACTGGAGCCTGTGCCCGGTCGAGGACGCGGTCCCGATCTTCGCCGAGGATCTGCTGGCGAAGGAGGGGCTGACCACGACCGGCGAGAGCAAGGTCGACCCCACGACCCAGGCCACCGACATCGACGGCGACACCCTCGACGGCACCGAAGGCCAGGTGATGAACCTCAGCGGCAACGTGCTGCTGCGCCGCGGCGATCAGGTGCTGGCCACCGACCGCCTGAGCTACGACCAGGAGAAGGAGACCTACACCGCCGAGGGCAGCGTGCGCTACCAGGACCGCGGCATGCGGCTGGTCGCCGAGCGCGCCAAGGGCGATCAGGCCAAGGACACCCATGAACTGGAGAACATCCGCTACCAGTTGATCCGGCGGCGCGGCAACGGCGGCGCCAAGCGCATCACCATGGAAGGCAGCCAGGGCTCGCTGTTCGGCTCGACCTACTCGACCTGTCCGCCCGAAGACCGGGCCTGGGAACTGCGCGCGCAGCGGATCGACGTGGACACCGAACGCGGGATGGGCACCGCGCGCAACGCCACCCTGCGGGTCGGCAAGATTCCGGTGCTGTATCTGCCGTGGTTCCGCTTCCCGATCGACGACCGCCGCCGCACCGGCCTGCTGTATCCGGCGATCTCGCAGTCCGGCCGCAACGGCTTCGACTGGCGTCAGCCGATCTACCTGAATCTCGCGCCGAACTACGACGCCACCCTGACCCCGCGCTTCATGAGCAGCCGCGGCCTGCAGCTGGGCGGCGAGTTCCGCTATCTGACCGAAACCGGCCGCGGCGTGTTCGACGCCGCCTTCCTGCCCTCGGACAACCTGACCACGCGCGAGCGCGACGAGGAGATCGCCGAGGGCGTGCCGGACGACAACCGGCGCCGCAACGATCGCGGCTTCGCCCGCTTCGTTGGCAGCCAGAATTTCGGCCCGCACTGGCAGGCGCGGGCCAACATGGCCTGGATCAGCGATCCGCGTTACCTCGACGACGCCAGCAACAACCTGAACGGCGCGGTCAATTCCTTCGTCACCAGCGACATCGGCCTGTACGGCCGCGGCCGCGACTGGGAGGCCTCGATCATGGCCGACCACTGGCAACTGGCCGACTACACCCTGCGCGACAGCGATCTGCCCTACAACCGGCTGCCGCGCGGCCATGTCCGCTGGGAGCGCCGCTTCGGCCGGATGCTGACCTTCGGCATCGAGGCCGAGGCGGTGCGCTTCGACCACGAGGAATTCGCCGGCGGCACCCGTCTCGACCTTCGGCCCTCGCTGAGCCTGCCGCTGGAAGGCGCCAGCTGGTTCGTCAAACCGACCCTGGCCTGGCGCTACACCGGCTACAGCCTGGAAAACGACGCGGCCCTGCCCGGCCGCGACGACCGGCCCAGCCGCAGCCTGCCGATCGCGACCCTCGACGCCGGCCTGTACTTCGACCGTCAGGCGCGCTGGGGCGGCGACAGCTACCTGCACACCCTCGAACCGCGGATCTTCTATTTCCACGCGCCGTACCGCGAGCAGAACGGGATCCCGCTGTTCGACACCCGGCCGCTGACCTTCGGCTGGGGCCAGCTGTTCCGCGACAACCGCTATTCCGGCGCCGACCGCCAGGCCGACGGCAACCAGCTGACGATCGCGGTGTCGACCCGCCTGATCCGCGAAGCCGACGGCCGCGAACGGCTGTCCGCCAGCTTCGGCCAGATCCGCTACTTCGAGGATTCGCGCGTGGTCGTGCCGGGCGAGAGCCCGATCGAGCAGGGCAAGTCGGCCTGGATCATCGACACCAACTACGCCCCGAACGACCGCTGGACCATCGGCGCCTCCTACCAGTGGGACCCGAAGGAAGGCCGTCGCGATCTCGCCAGCCTGCGCACCCGCTACCTGATCGGCGACAAGGGCATCGTCAACTTCAGCTACCGCTACCGCCGCGACCTGCTGGAGCAGGGCGACCTGTCCTTCCTGTACCCGATCAACCCCAACTGGAGCCTGGTCGGCCGCTACTACTACTCGATCCGCGACAAGCAACTGCTGGAAGGCATCGCCGGCGTGCAGTGGGAAAGCTGCTGCATCGCGGTCCGGCTGGTCGGCCGCCGCTACCTGCGCGGGCGCGACGGCGACCTCAACAACGCCATTCAGCTGGAGATCGAACTCAAGGGGCTAGGCTCCGCAGGACCGGACACGGAAGGCCGGTTGCGCCGTGCTATCCTCGGTTATTACCGCGAGGACCTGTCCCTCGCCCCGCCGCCCCAGACCCGCGGCGGGGGTCTTCCCTCTCCAGATCCCATCCCATGATCCGACCGCTTCGCGCCCTTTTCGCCGCCGTCCTCCTGGCCGGCAGTCTCACCGTCCACGCCCAGCAGCTCGACCGCATCGCCGCGGTGGTCGACGAGGACATCATCCTGCAGAGCGAACTGGACCGCGCGGTCGTCAACATCCGCAACCAGTACGCCGGCCGCGAAGCCCAGCTGCCGCCGCCGGACGTGCTGCAGCGCCAGGTGCTGGAGCGGCTGATCCTGATCCGCCTGCAGACCGCCCGCGCCTCTTCCACCGGCATGCGCGTCAGCGACGAGGAAGTGGACGCCGCCGCCGCCGGCATCGCCCGCCAGAACAACATGACCATGGATCAGCTGCGCCAGCAGCTGGCCGCCGAAGGTCTGGGCTTCGCCGAATTCCGCAGCTCGCTGCGCGACGAGATCACCATCCAGCGCCTGCGCCAGCGCTTCGCGCAGACCCGGATCAGCGTCAGCGACGCCGAGGTCGACGCCGCACTCGCGGCCCAGGCCGGCGGCAACACCCAGTACCGCCTCGCCCACATCCTGGTCGCCCTGCCCGAAGGCGCCACCGCCGAGCAGATCGCCACCGGCCAGCGCAAGATCGAGGGCATCAAGGCCCTGCTCGATCGCGGCGAGATGGAATTCAGCGCTGCCGCGGTGCGTTATTCGGACAGCCCGAATGCGCTGGAAGGCGGCGACCTGGGCTGGCGCAGCCTCGACCAGATCCCGACCAGCTTCGCCGGCACCATCCGCACCATGGAGACCGGCCAGTTCATCGGCCCGATCCGCGGCCCCAGCGGCTTCCAGCTCATCCGCCTGCAGGAAGTGCGCAATACCGAGGCCGGTGGCGGCGCCATGGTCACCCAGTACCAGGCCCGTCACATCCTGATCCGCACCGCCGAAGACGGCAGCGACGACGCCGCGGTCAAGGCCCGGCTGGAAACCCTGCGTGCGCGGGTCGCCGGCGGCGCCGATTTCGCCCAGCTGGCCGCCCAGAACTCGCAGGACACCGGCAGCAAGGACAGTGGCGGCGACCTCGGCTGGTTCGCGCGCGACGATTTCGGTCCCGATTTCGGCGGCCAGGTCGCGGCGCTCGGCGACGGCCAGGTCTCGGCCCCGTTCAAGACCCAGGCCGGCTGGCACATCGTCCAGCGACTCGCCACCCGCGAGAGCAACGTCGGCAACGAAAACCGCCGCGGCCAGATCCGCGAGAGCATCGGCCAGCGCAAGCTCGAGGACGAATGGAACCGCTTCC
>JBIJBH010000382.1:0-4124 GCA_044345315.1 Lysobacteraceae bacterium | reverse complement strand
CATCGCGATCGTCATCGTGTCGCGCGTGTCGACGCTGTGCATATCCCGTATTCCCATGTCCCTTGTGCCTGTGTGGCGTTTCCCGTGCGTCCGAATCAGATGCTGAAGGACACCTGGTAGTGCTCGACCCAACTCGCGATCGACAGCACGCGCTCGAGGTCGGCGCGCTCGTAATGCAGCGACCTGCCCGGCTGCATCGGACGCGCGAGCAGGCGTTCGATGTGTCTTCTGTTGAACAGACGGGCAGCGGGATGATCGCCATCGGCGAGGATCGCGGCCACCCGCGAGCGCAGATTGCGCTCGTAGACGGGGTCCTGGGTCGATGGATACGGGCTTTTCTTCCGGTCGAGGATCGAGTCCGGCAGATAGGGCCGGGACGCTTCGCGCAGCAGGCTTTTTTCCCGGCCGTCGAAGGTTTTCATGTCCCAGGGGATGTTGAACACGTATTCGACGATGCGGTGGTCGCAGAACGGAACGCGGACTTCGAGACCGACGGCCATGCTCATCCGGTCCTTGCGTTCGAGCATGAATTGCAGAAAGCGCGTCAGGTTCAGATAGGACAACTCGCGCAGTCGCCGATCGAGCGCGGGCTCGCCTTCCAACCGCGGCACTTCCGCGATCGCCTCGGCATAACTCTGTTCCTCGAACTCCCTGAGAGCGAGCGATTCGCGCAGATCGCGGTCGAGGATGTTCGCGCCGTTGAAGACGCTGCCGGTGTTCGACAGCCAGGGGAAACGCACCGATTCGGCCACGTTGCGGTCGTGGAACCAGGCATAGCCGCCGAAGATCTCGTCTGCGGATTCGCCGGACAGTGCCACCGTGGACTCGCGGCGTATCGCGCGGAACAGTTGGTAAAGCGACGAACACATGTCGCCGGAAAGGCTCGTCGGAGAATCGAACGCGCGCAGGACTTCGAGATTGACCTCGTCCTCATTGAGCAGACCGCTGTCGATCTCGATTTCGGAGTGATTGCATCCGGTGTGCGCGACGAAATCCCGCACGAAGGGCAGATCCCACGACTTGTGGGCGCCGCCGTCCGAAAAACCGCTGCCGTGATCGACGAAATCGACCGAGAACGATCGCATCGGCGAGCCCTGCGCGGAGGTGATGCGGTGGGCGATCGCGGTGATCGCGGACGAATCCAGCCCGCCGGACAGCAGCGTGCACAGCGGTACGTCGCTGACGATCTGGCCGCGCACCGAATCCTCGAGGAGTTCGGAGATGCGGGTGACGCTGCCCTGCAGGTCGTCCTCATGGCCGTGCGCGCCCAGCGTCCAGAAGCGGGCGCTGCGCATGCCGTCGCGCCCGAAGCGCAGCATCTGTCCGGGGATCACCTGGCGCATGCCGGCATAGATGGTCCGCCCCGGGTTGCGCGTGAGCAGGATCATCTCGCGCATGCCGTCGCGATCGACCTCGGGCCGGACCGAGGAATGGGCGAAGATCGCCTTCGGCTCGGAGCCGAACAGCACGCCGTCCGCGGTCGGGCGGTAGAACAGCGGCTTGATGCCCATGTGGTCGCGGCAGAGCAGCAGTTCCTCGCGCCGGGGATCCCAGATCGCGAAGGCGAACATGCCGTTCAATCGCGCCGCGACTGCGTCGCCCCACTGCAGATAGCCCCTGAGCAGCACTTCGGTATCGCTGCGGGTATCGAAGCGATGCCCGAACGACTGCAGTTCCGCACGCAGACTGGCGAAGTTGTAGATTTCGCCGTTGAAGACGAGGCAGATCCCGGCGCCGTGTTCGTCGGTCGCGAGCATGGGCTGCGCCCCGCCCTCCAGATCGATGACCGAAAGCCGGCGATGCCCCAGGCCGATGTGACGATCGATCCAGACGCCGGAGGCGTCGGGTCCCCGTTTGGAGAGGGTCCGCGTCATCGCCTCGATTTCGTCGCGATGCACACGCACGTCGTTGCCGTAACTCAGCCAGCCCGTTATCCCGCACATCGAATCCCGTCTCCTCCATTGTCCCCGACAGCATCCACCGGTCGCTCGCGTCCGACAGGTCGCGACGACACCGCATGGTCATGATTCCGCAGTCTTCCGGTCATCGGGGTCAGCCCTCTGCGGAAGCGCGATCGCGACTCGCGATGGTACGCGAAACCGCGACGCATAGCCCGACGATCTCGACCAGGACATCGGACTCGTCGTTGAGCAGCAGGATGTCGAACGAGCGGGCGTCGGCGTCGTCCGCCGGCGCAGCCGCCTCGCGCACGAGGACATGGCAACTGCGCCCCGGCCGGCGATGCACCCACAGCGCCGCGATCCGCTGCGGCAGCCACGCCGCCTGCGCGTCGGGCTGCCGATCCAGCGCGAGCGCCGCCTGCAGCGCCCCATCGAGCAGGGCCGGATGCAGGAAATACAGATCGGCCGTCGCCAGCGCGGCCGTCGGCAATTCGAGACGGGCGAGCGCGTGCGCCTCGCCGAGCTGCAGTTCGACCAGGGCGCGATAGCTCGCGCCGACCGCATAACCGCGCGCCTCGAGACGACGGTGATGCGCCTGCAGTTCGACCGGCGCGCAGCCGGTGGCGAGCGCCGGCAGCGTCCCCGGACTCGGCGCGGCATCGTACCTGCGTTTGCCGAAGCCCAGAGACCCGGTCGCCAGCGCGCGGCCGTCGCTTTCGTCGTTCAGCCCGACGATCGAGAAGCCCGTGTTCGAACTCTCGCGATGCACGATCGTCCGCACCAGCTGCAGATCGTCGCTGAGCCGCAGCGGCTCCTGCCAGATCACGTCGTGGAGACTCGTGACCCGGGCGTCGCCGGCGAGCGTGCCGCAGGAGCAGGCCATTTCGAGCATCGCCCAGGGCGGCAGCACGGCATGGCCGGCGAACCGGAGGTCGAAGCGGCTGCCGGAATCGGCGGCGATCCAGGAATCGAAACTGATCCGTCCGAAGTTCGAGGAGTTGTACGAAAGCAGCGGCGGCAGACGCTCGGTGCCGGCTTTCCTCAGCGATTGGCCGGGCGCGGACCCGCCGTCGGTGACCCAGCAGCGTTCGGCCGCGAACGGATAGTTCGGCGCCGACAGGGTCCGCGGAGTGCGTCCGCCGTGGAGCTGCGACCAATCCGGCTCCACGCCCGCGATCCACTGCGCGATGCAGGCCTCGGCCGCGTCGTGATGTCCGACCGGACGTTCGGATCCGGCGACGGATGCGGCGCGCGGCCGCCGTCTGACGACGGCCTGACCGCGGCGCATCGCCGAGTCGTCAGATTCCGGCGCGAGCCAGCGGCGGAGTCTGTCGACGAGTTCGTCGCGATCGCGGACCACCGCGGCCAGACGTTCCGGCATGCTTTCGCGGCCGATCTGCAGCGTGGCGCAGTACCGCGCCAGGTCGAGATCGGGATTCTCCTCGAGAAACCGGAGATGCAGCCTGGCCTGGCGTTCGAGCGCCTCATGATCGGCGGCCGACACGACGAACGCGAACGCATCCGACGGAGCGCAGGCCGGATCCGGATGCGCGGTTTCGGCGGCGACATCGACGAAGTCCTCGATCACCAGACAGGCGTTCACGCCGCCGGCGCCGAAGGAATTGATCAGCGCCCGACGCGGTCGGTCGCCGGCACGCAGCCAAGGGCGGCGCGTCCGTTGCAGCTGGAACGGCGAGTCCTCGAACCGGATGTCCGGATTCGCCGTCTCGCAGTGCAGGGTCGGCGCGAACTCCGCATGCCGCATCTGCAGCAGGACCTTCATCAGACTGGCGACGCCGGACGCGGATTCGGAGTGCCCGATGTTCGACTTCACGCAGCCGATGGCGCAGTACTGCTTCCGGTCCGTGTGCCGGCGGAACGCCTGCGACAGCGCGGCCACTTCGATGCTGTCGCCGAGCGCGGTACCCGTGCCGTGTCCCTCGACGAAGTCGATCGAATCCGGATGCGCATCGGCGGCCGACAAGGCCCGTTCGATCACGTCGCACTGGGCGACCGGGTTCGGCGCCGAGTAGCCGTTGGAGCGACCGCTGTGATCGAAAGCGCTGCCGGCGATGACGCCGTGGATGCGGTCGCCGTCGGCGATGGCGTCGTCGAGCAGCTTCAGGACGAAACAGCCGATACCCTCGCCGGGCACGAAACCTTCGTCGCCGGTGCCGTAACTGCGGGTCCTGTCGCCGGTGGCCAGCATCCGTCTCTGGCACA
>JBIJBH010000033.1:0-14587 GCA_044345315.1 Lysobacteraceae bacterium | reverse complement strand
TTGATGGTGGGATCGCGGGCTTCGTTGAACAGTTGCTTGGCGATCTCCGCGCCCTTGGCGATCTGGTCGTCGTACAGACCGACCTGATACGCATGCAGGTACGTGAAATGCTGCCGCTGGAGATCGCTCTTGGCGGATTTGTCTTCGCGGAGCTGTCGCATCAGCTCCGCGAAACGATCGGCGTCGGACGTGCGGACGGCATCCGCCTGCCGCAGCAGCGTATCGAAGGACTGCGGCGTCTGCGCCGTGCCGAGGCCGACGCAGAACACCAGAACGAACAGAACGGCGATACGCTTCCACTGCATGTCTTGCCCCCACTCTGCCAAGCACCGGCGTCCGGTGCTTCAGGCGTTCTTGTTGTTGTCGTCCTCGCCGCCGCCTTCCTGCTCGCTGTCGCCGGGCGGAACATCCTCGGCCGGCTGGTCGTTGGGCGTGGCGATGTTGCACATCATGATCTGGCGGCCCTTCAGCAGCCCGTTCAATTTCGAATGATCGCGAAGGACGAGCGCTTCCCGGCTGGGCTGGTCGGCGTCCAGGGCAGCGATCGCAGCCTGGTAGTCCACAGCTGTCATGCGCGCCATGGCCGCGTCGGCGCCCATGGACTCGAGAAACCGGATCACATTCGACATTGAATCCCCCATTTTGTCTTGATGGTTCAACGCGTTTCCGGCCGTTCGTCGGCCAGGCCCGCTGCGTTTATTGCGGGTATAGGTTGCCCAAGCGCTTGAATTCCATTGCATTTCCCCGAATCCGGCGATCGGCAGCCCACCGCGCTTCCGAGGCTATGCCAAAACACCATCCGGATCAATCACTTCGACCGATTTTCTCGACATCCGGCGAGGCTCGGCTGTCCGACGGCCGTCCAGTCGGGATCGAGATCGCGTTCACATTCCTGAACCAGCTTCGATTCAGGTTTCCTCACGGTCGGGCGCGGCATCGAGGGCGGCCAGACGGCGCAGCATGTCCTCGTTGCGCCGGAGCGGCTGGGCCGGGGGCACGACCAGGGTCGTATACGGGTGCAGTTCGGCCCCGATCAGGGCCGATAGCGCGACCCGATCCATCCGCGGCTGCGCGATCGGCAGGGTCGCGGCTTCGTAGATCACGACCTGGTGATCCGGCGGGTAGCCCTCGGCCTGCAGCAGTTCGACCAGCAGCCGCCGGTGCGCGGCTCCGGTGCCGCGGCTGACGGTGCTGCGATCGCCGGCCAGCCCGATCTGCCACAGGATCAGATAGGCGGCGGTGTCGATCCGGCGGCGGAAGAACATCAGCTGGCTGGCTTCGTAGTGCTGGCAGCCGAACGTGCCCGGATCGATGCCGAGGTCGGCGTAGAGGCAATCCTCGGCCGAGATGCCGGGCTGCATCGCGGCCTCGAAGCCCTCCGCGCGGACTTTCGCGATCGTGCGATGGGGCACCTGCGCGAACACGCCGGGATGCCCGTAGAACACGCCGCAGACGCGGCGCCCGGCGCGGACCTCGGCGAGCATCGCCGCGATCATGCCCTCGTAGCTCTCGGTGCGCGGTTTGCCCTCGGCGTAGTACGGCTGCAGGCTGCGCATGTCCGGGCGCATCTCCTGCAGCCACAGTTCGACGATCGGGTCGGAGACCAGGCCGAAGACCACGTCCGCATGCTCGATCTCGCTGCGGCAGCGCGGGGCGATGTGGGCGCCGAGCATCATGCCGAGGCCGACGGCGACGAAACTGCCGGTGCCGTTCACGTGCCGGCCTCCTGGGCGCCGTCCTGCGCACTCGCGTGCGGCGTCGCCGGACGCACGCCGTCACTCACAGCGCTGCGGCGCGACCACCATTCCTCGCGGGTCAGCGACCAGGTTTCGCGGCCGTGGCCGTCGGGATCGTCGCGCTCGAAGCGCAGCGCATCGCCGATCCGCAGCAGTCGGGTGTTTTCGCCGGCGTGACGACCGACGGCGACCTCGACCCCGAGCCCCCAGACATCGGACATCAGCAGATCGAGGATGCGCACCGAAATCTCCAGCGCATAGCCCTGACGCTGGCGCCGCGGCAGCAGCATCTGGCCCAGTTCCCAGGTCGACGGCGCGTCGGCGATCCGGGTCGCGGAGAACAGACCGATGTACGACAGCTCCTCACCGAGGTCGCAATAGGCCCAGAAACGCGCGCGCACCGGGTTTTCGGCGTTCCAGCGGAGCAGTTTGGCGAAGAAGGCATCGGCCTGATCGGGCGTCATCGCCGGAGCGACGTGCGCCATCACCGCCGGATCGGTGTACAGCGCATGGACCAGGCCGCGGTCGCGTTCGTCGACGAGCCGCGCGTGGAGCCGGGTCGCGGCGAAACGCCAGTCGATCGCGGCGGTGTCGGAAACCGCCTGCGGCGGCGGAGCGGGGGCGACATGGTCGGGCATCGTGGCAACGTTCCGGGCGCGGTGACTGAGCGCCGGCGCAAGATAGCAGGCCGCCCGGGGATCGATGCCCGATCGCGACCGCCGAGGCCGCGCGTCCGGACCCGGCGGCGGTTAGGATGCCGGCGATGTCTCATTCCCCCCTGCCGACGCCGATCCTGCCTGCGCCAGAGCGCGAGACGCCGGTGCTGGTCGGCTTCAGCGGCGGGCTCGACTCCACCGCGCTGCTGCATCTGCTGGCCGCGGACGCAAACGTGCGCGGCCGTGGCCTGCGCGCGGTGCATGTCGATCACGGCCTGCAGCCGGCCTCGGCGGACTGGGCCAGCCACTGCGCCGAGGTGTGCGCCGGGCTCGGAATCCCGTTCGAACTGCGCCGCGCGGACATCGATCGCAGCGCCGGGCTTGGCCCGGAGGCCGCTGCGCGGCAGGCGCGACGGGCGGTGTTCGCGGACATGCTGCAGTCGGGCGAATGTGTGGCGCTGGCCCAGCATCGCGAGGATCAGGCCGAAACCTTCCTGCTGCGTGCGCTGCGCGCCTCCGGTCCGGACGGGCTGGCGGCGATGCGGCCGTGGCGCGCCTTCGGCCACGGATGGCTGTGGCGGCCGCTGCTGCAGACACCGCGCGCGGCGCTGCGCGACTACGCCCTCGCCCGCGGCCTGCGCTGGGTGGAAGACCCGAGCAACGCCGACACCGCGCTCGATCGCAATTTCCTGCGCCATCGGGTGCTGCCGCTGCTGCGCGAACGCTGGCCGCAGGCCGATGCCGCATTCGCGCGCGCCGCCGCGCTCGCGGCCGAGGCCAGCGACCTGCTCGCGGCGGAGGACCACGCGCTGCTGCGCGAACTGCGCGAGGAAATCGGCGACGGTCTGTCGATCGCGGCGCTGCGCACCCTGCCCTCGGCACGACGCGCACGGCTGCTGCGGCACTGGGTCGCGACCCTGGGATGGCCGCCGCTGCCGACGGAAGGCGTTGCCCGGATCGAGCGCGACCTGCTGCGGCATGCGGCGCACGAACACGACCGGATGCCGGCCTTCGCCTGGCACGGGGTCGAGATCCGGCGCTGGCGCGAGGGACTGCATGCGGTGGATGCGCATCGCGCGCTGCCCGGCGACTGGCGCTGCGCATGGGACGGCCGCGCGCCGCTGGCGCTGCCCAACGGCGATCGTCTGGAACTGCGCGGGACCGACGGTTTCCCGAGCCCGGTGCTGACGCACGCACGCCGCGGCGGCGAACGCATCCAACTGCCGGGCCGCGAACACCGTCACAGCCTCAAGCATGCGCTGCAGGAGGCCGACATCCCGCCCTGGGAACGCGCGCGGATGCCGCTGCTGAGTACCGCGGACGGCGAACACCTGCTCGCCGCCGGCGACCGCATCCGTTCGGCCGGTTTCGAGCGCTGGCTGCAGGCGGTGGACGCGCGACTGCTCTGGCATCGCGCGCCGACCTCGGCAACGGCATGAAAAACGCCATGACAAGCTCTACACTTCGGCCATGAGCCGAAAAACGCCCGCCGAACCAGGCATTCAACCCTCCGCCGAAGCGCCGACCGACTCGCCGGTCGCCGACTTCGAACGCTCGCTCGATGCGCTGGAGCAACTGGTCGAGAAGATGGAACAGGGGCAGATGAGCCTGGAGGATTCGCTGGCCGCCTACGAGCGCAGCGTCGGCCTCTACCGGCGCTGCCAGCAGGCCCTGGAGCAGGCCGAACTGCGGGTGCGCCTGCTCAGCGATCCGGAACAGCCCGAGGCCGCGGAACCGTTCGGCGATGACTGACGCCGCGGCGCTGTTCGCGCGCTGGCGCGAGCGGATCGACGCGGCGCTGGCGGCGGCGCTCGACGCGCATGTACCGGCCGATCTTCGCCTGCGCGAAGCGATGCGCCACGCGCTGCTGCTCGGCGGCAAGCGCGTACGGCCGCTGCTGGTGCTGGCGACCGGGCGGCTCGTGGGCGCGCCCGAGGACGCGCTGGACGCGCCGGCGACCGCGATCGAATGCATCCACGCCTATTCGCTGGTCCACGACGATCTGCCGGCGATGGACGACGACGCCCTGCGCCGCGGCCAACCGACGGTGCACGTGGCCTTCGACGAGGCGACCGGGATCCTCGCCGGCGATGCGCTGCAGACCCTGGCGTTCGCCTGTCTCGCGTCCGCGCCGCTTCCGGCGGAGGCGCGGATCGCGATGGTCGCCGAGCTGGCGCAGGCATCCGGCGCCGGCGGCATGTGCGGCGGTCAGGCGCTGGACGTCGAAGCCACCGGCCGCGGCGGCGAGATCGCACTGGCCGATCTGCGCCGCCTGCATGCGCTCAAGACCGGCGCGCTGCTGCGCTGCGCGGTGCGTCTGGGCGCAATTGCCGGGGCCGGCGCCGCCGATGCCGATACCCGCGCTGCGCTCGATCGCTACGCCGATGCGCTCGGGCTCGCGTTCCAGATCCGCGACGATCTGCTCGACATCGAAAGCGACAGCGCGACGCTGGGCAAGACCGCGGGCAAGGATCTGGCGCAGAACAAGGCCACGTTCCCGGCGCTGCTGGGCGTGGACGGCGCCCGCGCCGCGCTGGCCGAACAGGCCGCGGCGATGCGCGAGGCGCTGGCGCCGTTCGGCGAACGCGGCGCGCTGCTGGCCGAGATCGCGCGTCAGGTGGTCGAACGCCGGCATTGAGGCGGTGTACCTGACGGATTGTTCCAGAGCGGATCGGAGATCCGCTGCTCCGCGATCCGCGCCGTCGCCGCACCAATCAGAAGATCCGCAGGGTCAGCGGATAGCGATAGATCTCGCCGTCCCAGGCCTTGACCGCGGCCACGATGGTGAACACCAGCCAGGCGATCGCGAGCGCGATCCACACCGGCACCGCGACCAGCAGGCCGAGGCCGAGGGTGAACACCACCAGCAGCACGCTGGCGACCGCGTACAGGAACATGCTGAAGTTGAAGTTCAGCGCTTCCTTGGCGTGCGCGGCGGCGAACGCGGAGCGGTCGCGGGCCACCAGCCAGACCACCAGCGCGGCAACCGAACCGGCGATGCCGGCGAACCATGAGGTCGCGAGCGCAGCGACCAGCGCCGCGACGTGCGCGGTGGCGGCCCAGCCGCGGCCGTCGGTGGTGGTGGCGTCGTTGCCGTCGTCGTGGAAGACGTCGTTGCTGTGGAGAGTGTCGTTCATGATGCCGTCCTCGCGGAGGATGCCCCCGCCGGGCGCGCCCGGAAACGTCCGGCGCAGGGACAAGATGAGGCTTGGCGCTGCGCGCACAAGCCAACCAAAGACACCCCTGCCCTCGCCCGCCCGTTCAGCCGCGCAGCAGGCCCTCGAGCGGGCGGATCGCGCGGCTGTCGGGGAACACTCGCGTCTCCAGCGCCGATTCCGGCATCGCCAGGTGACCGGCGAGCAGGCCCTTGAACAGGGCGCGCAGATCGGTGGTCGCGCGCAGATCGCGGCCCTGATGCAGCGCCGACGGCGCCAGCCCCGGCCAGTCGCCGCCGATCCTGCCGCCGCGGACCGCACCGCCGGCGAGCAGGGCCAGGCCGCCGACGCCGTGATCGGTGCCGGCGCTGCCGTTGACGGCGACGGTGCGCCCGAATTCGGTGACCACCGCGATCACGGTGCGCGACCATGCGCTGCCGAGCCCTTCGCGGCAGGCGCGCAGGCCGGCGTCGAGTTCGGCGAACTTGCGATCGAGCGCGACCTGCTGACCGCGGTGGGTGTCCCAGCCGCTGTCCTCGACGAAACCGATGCGCGCGCCCTCCGCGCCCTGCATGCGCTGCGCCGCGGCGGCCATCGCCTCGGGCAGACGAAAGGCGGCGCGCTGCGTTCGTCCGTCCATCGGCGCCATGTCCATCGCCGCGGCCTGCATCGCATCCTCGAACATCGGCGCGAGCGCGGGATCTTCGGCGTACAGCGGCTGCAGTTGGCGGACCAGCGCATCCGGCAGCGCGCGCGGCAGCGGTGGCGACCAGATGCCGGCGCGATCGGAACCGCGCATCGCCAGCGGCATGACCTGGGCGATGGCGATGCCGCGGTCGGCGGACAGCGCGGCGATGCAGCGGCCGATCCAGCCGTCGCGCGCGCCGCCCGGCGCGGCGGTGCCGTTCTCCAGACAGTCCTGGGCGTCGAAATGCGAACGTTCGCGATACGGCGGCGCCACCGCCACGAACGGCAGCAGCGCGCGTTCGCGGTAGAGCGCTTGCGCATAGGGAAGTTTCGGATGCAGACCGAACGCGCCGTCCAGCGGCAGCGCATCGCGCACCGCCAGCGCGCCGCGGGCGCGCAGGTAATCGGCGTCGTCGCGCGGCGGCAACAGATGCAGGCCGTCCATCGCGCCGCGCAGCAGCACGATCAGCAGGCGGGAATCGGCGCCGCCCGAAGCCGCGGGCGACAGCCCGGGCCAGACGGTGAGCATGGCGCCGGCGCCGAGCGCGGCGAGGAAGTGGCGACGGGTGATATCGGCAGGCATCTCAGACCCTCCACTGGAATGCGGGCGCGGAAAACAGCAGCGCGAACCCTTCACGCGGCGAACCGGCGCGGCGCAGGGCATCGGCGAAGGCGCCGCGCACCGCGGGTTCGCCGAGCGCGTCGATCGCGAGTTCGAGCGGGCGACGGCCGGCCGGCACCAGCTCGGCCAGCCCGCTCGCGGCCTGCAGGCGCTTGTGCAGGGCGTCGCCGCTGGCCCAGTCGGCGGCGGTATCGGGAAACCCGGCCGGCGAGCGCGGGGTGAAGGTCGGCTGGCCGAGGCCCTGCAGCAGGCGCAGCAGGATCCTCGGCTGGCGATCGAGCCGCAATTCGCCGGCGCGCATCGCCGAGATCACGAAATCCTCCGGCGTCTTGAATTTGCGCGCGTCCTGCGACCAGGCCGCGTCGTCGTCGAGCATCGCCCGATACAGGCTCGGCAGATCGCCGTCGCTGCGCAGGAAGGCCGCAGCCATGCGCTCGACCAGCGCCGGCGGCGGCGCGTCGGCGACGAAATGGCGCGCGAGCTTGACACTCAGATGGCGCGCGGTGGCCGGATGCACCGCCAGATCGCGCAGGATCGCCCGGCCCTGCGCCTCGCCGCCCTCGGCATAGCGCTTGCCGAGCACGGTGCGCGCGCCGGGTTCGTGAGCGGCGGCGCGGAACACGAACGCCGTCCGCGCGGCGCCTGCGGGCGCCGCGCCGTCGCGCATGTCGCGCTGCAGCGGGGTGCTCCAACCGGTGATCGCGCGCGCCAGTTCGACCACATCCTGCTGGGCGTAGCCGCCATCGACGCCGAGCGTATGCAGTTCGAGGATTTCGCGCGCCAGATTCTCGTTCAGCCCGACCCGACGCCGGACCTGGCGTCGCGCCAGCCGCTGCGCGAGCATCGAGTCGTCGCCGACCGACACGCTGTTGTCCAGATACAGCAGCATGCCCGGGTGGGTCTCGACCGCGAGCAGCAGATCGCGGAAATTCCCGAGGGCATGCGGACGGATCGCCTCGCGCTCCATCGGTGCGGCCATCAACCGTGCGCTGTTCTTGTCGATCGAGATCGCGAAATGATTGGACCAGAAACGCACCAGACGCTCGACGAACGGGGTCGCGGTGGACGCGGCGATCCGATAGCGCAGAGCGATATCGTCGGCGGCGTCGCGGCGGATCGCCTGCTGCAGCGCGCTGCGCTCGGGCATCTCCGCGACCGGCGCGGGCAGCTCGGGCGGTTTCGCGGCAGCATCGTCGCGCTCCGGGCGGCTCTGCCGGCGCTCGAACAGGAAGCGGTACTGGCGTTCGAGGATCGCGAGGCTGTCGGGCAGGCCCGCGAAGGGCGCGGGATCGTGGCGGACGCGCAGCTGCGCCTGCAGCCAGCCGCGCGGATCGCTCGCCGCGGACAATTCGCCCGGCCGCGCGCCGAGGCCGAAGCGGTTGACTGCGGCGGTGGTCCGGACATCGGTCATGGCGCGCTCCGTCGACGGAAGACGCTGACGGGAACGTCCGCGGACGCAGGCGGTTGACAGCTGCCGCACGGATTCGGAAACGACGAACCCCCGGCGCGGGCCGGGGGTTCGTAAAGACTAGATCAGCGGGCGGACCGGTCGGGCCCGACCGCATCGCGCTTACTTGATCAGCCGGATCGCGAACGGATAGCGATAGGCTTCGCCGCCGTTGGCCTTGATGCCACCGAGGATGCAGAAGACCAGATTGGCCAGACCGAGCAGCATCGGCAGGAAGAACAGCAGGCCGAGCGTGATGGTGACGAGGATGAAGGCCGCGACGAACGCGATCGTGATGGTGATCTGGAAATTCAGGGCTTCCTTGGCCTGATCGTTCACGAAGGCCTTGGCGGGCTGGTCCTTGTTGATCAGCCAGATGATCAGCGGGCCGACGAACCAGGTCACGATGCCGAGCAGATGCGCGATCAGCGCCATCGTCTTATCTTCGCTGGAGGGCGATCCGCCCGGCGCCTGCGGCGGCGAAGTGTAGTCGTTTCCGTTGGTCATGAATGGGCTCCCCAGAGCATTGCGGATGGATGATTCGATGAAGTCCGGGTATGCCGGACCGGGGCCGAGGATGGCCTTGAAGGGGTAAAACGTCAAACGCCGCCGGCAACGGTCATCCGTCCGACCAGGATCGAGCCGACCCGCAGATGCGAGCGCGGGTCGGTATCGGTGCCGATCGCTTCGATCCCGGACAACATCCCGCGCAGATTGCCGGCGATGGTCAAGCCGTCCACCGGCCAGGCGATGGCGCCGTTTTCGACGTAGAAGCCGGCCGCGCCGCGCGAATAGTCGCCGGTGGTCATGTTCACGCCCTGCCCCATCAGCTCGGTGACCAGCAGTCCGGTGCCCATGCCGCGGATCAGTTCGTCGAGACCGCCGGCGTTGGCGGAGACATCGAGATTGAACACGCCGCCCGCATTGCCGGTGCTCTGCAGACCGAGCTTGCGCGCCGAGTAGCTGCCCAGCAGATAACGCTGGAGGATGCCGTCGCGCACCAGATCCGACTCGCTGGTCGCCACGCCTTCGGCGTCGTAGCTGCTGGAACGCAGCCCGCGCATCAGGAACGGACGTTCGCTCAGCGTGCACCAGGACGGCAGAATCCGGGTGCCGAGGCTGTCGATCAGGAAACTGGCGCCGCGATACAGCGACGCGCCGGACACCGCGGTGAGCAGATGCGCGATCAGCGAACGGGCGACCTCGGCATGGAACAGCACCGGCATGCTGCCGGCGCCGAGCGTGCGCGGCGCGAGCCGCGCCAGGGTGCGCTCCGCCGCGCGGCGACCGATCGCCTCGGGCGATTCCAGATCCTCGCGCGCGAGGGCGAAGCTGTACCAGTGGTTGCTCTGCATGCCATCGCCTTCGCCGGCGATCAGGCCGCAGGCGATGGTGTGGTGGGTATCGCGCTCGCGGCCGAGGAAGCCGTGGGAATTGGCGTAGACCCCGATCGATTCGCCGGTGCTGACCGAAGCGCCGTCGGAATTGGCGATCCGGGGATCGGCATCGCGGCCGGCGGTCTCGCAGGCCAGGGCCAGATCGATGGCGTCGTCGGCCTCCAGCGCCCACGGGTGCCAGCTGTCGAATTCGCGCAGATCGGTGGCCATGCGCTCGGCGTCGGCCAGCCCGGCGGCCGGGTCCTCCTCGGTGTGGCGGGCGATCGCGCAGGCCTGTTCGACCGTGGCGTCGAGGCTCTCCGGGCGCAGGTCGGCGGTGCTGGCGGTGCCCTTGCGGCGACCGAAATAGACCGTGATCGAGACCGAGCGGTCGCGGGTCGATTCGACGCTTTCGACCCCGCCCATGCGGACATTGACGTTCAGGCCGCGGTCCTCGTCGCAGCTGACCTCGGCCTGCCCGGCGCCGCGGGCCCGGGCACGGCCGAGCAGGTCGCGCGCCAGTTCGGACAGGCGGTCGAGCCGGGCCTGACTGTCGTCGGCGGCGGCGGAAAGCGGAGCGATCGCGTTCAATGCTTTATCCTTTGCGCACCATGCGCGGAAAAGACCCGGAAAGCGGCGAATACCCCTCCCCCAGCCGCAGCCAGCGGCGGCGGGAGGCTCTGGAAGTGCTGGACCTGGCGAAACAGCTCTCGGCGCTGAGTCCGCAGCAGTTGGCGCGGCTGCCGGTGCCGGAGACGCTGGTCCCGCACATCGCGGAAACCCGGCGCATCACCTCGCACATCGCGCACAAGCGCCAGCTGCAGTATCTCGCCAAGCAGATGCGCAAGGAAGACGACGAGACCCTGGAAGCGATCCGCGATGCGATGGACGCGCACGGCGAAAGCGCGCGGATCGAAGCGGCGCTGCTGCATCGGGCCGAAAGCTGGCGCGAGCGCCTGATCGCCGACGGCGACGCGGCCCTGACCGAACTGGTCGACGCCTGGCCGCAGGCCGATCGCCAGCACCTGCGCCGGCTCGCGCGCAACGCGCACGAGGAGCGTCTGGCCAACAGGCCGCCGCACGCCTATCGCGAACTGTTCCGCGAGCTGCGCGATCTGTTCGCGGAACCGCGCGAGGACGGCGAGGACGCCGACGCCGCGCCCGACGACGACGTCTGATCCCGCTATTCCTGTAGAGCGGATCGCAGATCCGCTGCCCCGGCTCCGGAGAGACCGCAGCGGATCTGCGATCCGCTCTACAACGGCAAGCTGCAGCGGATCTTCAGCCCGGCCCACCGGGGCGGCATGCGCCACACCCGCTCCGCTCACGCCTTCGTCCCGCCCACCGTCAACTGTTCGATCAGCAGCGAGGGCTGGCCGACGCCGACCGGAACGCTCTGACCTTCCTTGCCGCAAGTGCCGACGCCGTCGTCGAGGGCGAGGTCGTGACCGATCATCCGCACCCGCTGCATCGTCTCCGGGCCGTTGCCGATCAGGGTCGCGCCCTTCACCGGCGCGGTGATCTTCCCGTCCTCGATCAGATAGGCCTCGGTCGCCGAGAACACGTACTTGCCGCTGGTGATGTCGACCTGGCCGCCGCCGAAATTCACCGCGTACAGGCCGCGCTTGACCGAGCGGATCATGTCCTCCGGATCGTCCTGGCCGGCGAGCATGTAGGTATTGGTCATCCGCGGCATCACCAGATGCGCGAACGATTCGCGGCGGCCGTTGCCGGTGGACGCGACGCCGCTGAGCCGCGCGTTGTGGGTGTCCTGCATGTAGCCGGCGAGCACGCCGTCCTCGATCAGGGTCGTGCAGCGGGTCGGAGTGCCCTCGTCGTCGATGTTGAGCGAACCGCGACGACCCGGCAGGGTGCCGTCGTCGACGATGGTCACGCCCGGCGAGGCCACGCGCTGGCCGACGCGGCCGGCGTAGGTCGAGGTGCCCTTGCGGTTGAAATCGCCCTCCAGGCCGTGGCCGACGGCCTCGTGCAACAGCACGCCCGGCCAGCCGTTGCCGAGCACCACCGGCATGTTGCCGGCCGGCGCGTCCACCGCTTCCAGATTCACCAGCGCCTGGCGGAGCGCCTCGCGCGCGCAGCGCTCCGGGCGGCCGTCGGCGAGCAGTTCGGCGTAGGAATGCCGGCCGCCGTAGCCGGAGGTCGCCGTCTCGCGGCGCCCCTGCTGCTCGACCATGACCTGCACGTTCATCCGCACCAGCGGGCGCACGTCGCCGGCCAGCAGACCGTCGCTGCGCGCGATCAGGATGGTGTCGAGCGCCGCGCTCAGCGACACCGTCACCTGACGCACGCGCGGGTCGGCGGCGCGCAGCAGGCGATCGATCCGGCGCATGGCGTCGAGTTTTTCGGCGTTGTCGAAGGCGTCGATCGGATCGACCGCGGGATACAGCGGCGCGACCGCGCCGCTGCGGGTCAGCGCCGGCGGAATATGCGCGTTGCCCTCGCGCGCGATCGCCCGCGCCGAGCGCGCCGCGGCGAGCAGCGCGTCGGCGTCGAGTTCGTCGGAATAGGCGAAGCCGGTCTTCTCGCCGGAGATCGCGCGCACGCCGACGCCCTGCTCGATCGAATGCGAACCGTCCTTGACGATGCCGTCCTCCATCGTCCAGCCCTCGCGGCGCGAATGCTGGAAATACAGGTCGCCGAAATCGATCCCCGGCCCGAGCAACTGCGCGAACGCGCGTTCGAGGCCGGCGTGATCGAGGCCGGCCGGGGCCAGCAGGCGCGATTCGGCGATGGGCAGGGTCTGGGACATGGGGGCGGGAGTCTCGTGAGGGTCCATCTTTGAATGGTGCCGGTCGTGGCGTGTCTCAAGCCGCGGGACTCAACCCGCTCCCGGTCTGGGCCGGGCGGACTGGCTGCGTTCGATGACTTCGACCTTCGGGTCCTTCCAGGGCCCGGTCACCCGGTAGTTCTTCGCCGCGGCCTGGCCGATCGGTTTCTGCAGCACGGCGTTGGCCACCGCACCGACCGCCGCGCCCACCGGGCCGCCGGCGATCGCGCCGACCGCGGTCAGCAGATTGCCGGCCTTGGGCTGCACCTCGATGGTCTGATCGAAGGTCTGCGCGCGCAGATTGGCCGAACCGCGGATCTCGATCCGCGCCGACGGGCCGTCGATCGCCAGATCGTCGCTGCGCGCGCTGCCGCCGGCGAAGCGGACATTGCCGCCGAGAGTGTTGAAGGCGAAGCCCTTGTTGAAGAAATCGCGGAAATCCAGGGTCAGCCGGCGCGGCAACTGGGCCAGGCTGAGCAGACCGATCACCCGGCCGGTGCCGCCGGGCTCGACTTCGACCAGACGGCCGTCGCGCACGTCGATCTTCATGCTGCCGTCGAGCGTGCCGAGCTGGAAGGCCATCGGGCTGCCCGGCCACTGCGCGTCGAAGCGCACTTCGCCGCGGCCGCCGCCGACCCGCCCGCCGACGCCGAAATCGGCGAGCAGGGCGCCGAAATCCTCGCTGCCCACCGCCGCCTGCAGCCGGGTCCGCGTCGCCGCGCCGCGACCGCTCCACTCGCCGCTGATGTCGAAGCGCTGTTTCGGCGCGCGCGTCTGCAGTTGCTCGATCGACATCCCGGTCGCGGTCGGACGCGAGCGGAACTGCGCCTCACCCAGCGCCGCGCCGGCCACGCGCAGATCGTCCACCCGCAGTTGGATCGCGGGAATCTGCGCCGGGTCGATACCGTCGTCCGCCGCGGTCGATGCAGTGCCGGCCGGCGCCGCCGCGGTGCCGGCCGCCGCACGCCAGTGCATCCGCTGCAGACGCCCGGAGATCGCGCCGCCCTCGCCCTGCGGCAACTGCAGGGTGCCGGCCAGCGCCGGGCCCTCGAAGGTCGCGGCATAACCGCCGCCGACCGGATCGATGCCCAGCCGGGTGTCGGCGAAGTCGGCGCCCAGCAGGCGCAACCGGTCGGCGACCACGTCGGCCCGGCGCAGCGTCAGCTCGCGTTTGCCGTCGCCTTCCATCAGCGCAATCCAGCCCAGAGCGTCGAGTTCGCCGGCGCGTCCACCGAGGATCAGGCCCGAGGCCGGCGGCGCTTCGGCGACCCGGTCGCTGCCGAACATTGCGCGGATCCCGAGCTGCGTCTGCCCCTGCGGCTGGCCCGGCGCCGGGCTCTGCCGCGCGCGCAGCGCCAGACGCTGGCCGAAGGCGAGCGCGATCTCGCCGCGACCGAGCGGCAACTGCAGATCGAGCGTCGTCGGCAGCGCCGCGGCGGCGGATTTGTCCATCGGCGCGGGCAAGGCCAGCGCGGTGCCGACCAGATCCGAACGCAGCTGCAGCCGCGACACCTGCGCCGCGACCGGCGCACCGGCGCGGCCCGCGGCGGCGGCCGGGCTGGCTGCCGCCGGAATGGCGATCGCCGCGGTCCAGCGCGAACGTCCGCGCGCATGCGGCCGCAGCCAGGCCAGATCGGGGCTGCGCTGGAGCAGATCGTCGCTGCTCATCGAGGCTTCGAGTTCGGCCTCGAAGCCCTGTTTCGGATCGCGCACGTGGCCGGGACCCGCGCGCAGCGAGAGCCGGCTCTCCTGTCGGTCGTAGACCGCGCGCAGGCCGTTGGCGGTGAAGCCGTTGCGGTCGTAGCGCGCGCGCCCGGTCACGCCGGCGAAGGCGAGCTTCCATTCCGATTCGGCCAGCCGCGCGCCGCGCAGCTCGACCGCGCCCTCGATCCGCGGCGGTACCGCCTTGTCGTGCAGCGGCAGACGCAGCGCGAAATCGACCGCGGCCGGACCGCTGGCCGACAGGCTTCGAAGGGTGTCGTCGTGATCCTTGCGCAGCGGACTCTGCCGGACCAGGCCGAGCAGTTTCGCGGCATCGGCGTCGGCCTGCGCCTCGACCTCCAGCGCGCCGGCGAAATCGGGCATGCCCGCGCGGAAGCCGCGGATCCCGACTTCGGCCA
>JBIJBH010000380.1:0-4164 GCA_044345315.1 Lysobacteraceae bacterium | reverse complement strand
GGTCGGCGTCATCGCCGCGCAGTCGATCGGCGAGCCCGGCACCCAGCTGACCATGCGTACGTTCCACATCGGCGGCGCGGCGTCGCGTGCGGCGGCGATCGACAACGTCACGGTCAAGACCACCGGCACGATCAAGTTCAACAACCTCAAGCACGTCAGCCACAGCGCCGGCCATCTGGTCGCGGTGTCGCGCTCGGGCGAACTGTCGGTGCTCGACGGCCACGGCCGCGAGCGCGAGCGCTACAAGCTGCCCTACGGCGCCACCATCCAGGTCAAGGACGGCGGCGAAGTGAAGGCTGGCCAGACCGTCGCCAACTGGGATCCGCACAACCATCCGATCGTGTCCGAAGTCGCCGGCTTCATCCGCTTCGTCGATTTCGTCGACGGCGTGACTGTGGTCGAGAAGACCGACGAATACACCGGTCTGGCTTCGCGCGAGATCACCGATCCCAAGCGCCGCGGCACCCAGGCCAAGGATCTGCGTCCGCTGGTCCGCATCGTCGACGGAAACGGCAAGGACCTGTCGATCCCCGGCACCGATCTGCCGGCGCAGTACCTGCTGCCGCCGCGCTCGATCGTCAACCTGCAGGACGGCGCCCCGGTGGGCGTGGGCGACGTGGTCGCCAAGATCCCGCAGGAAGCCTCGAAGACCCGCGACATCACCGGCGGTCTGCCGCGCGTGGCCGACCTGTTCGAAGCGCGCAAGCCGAAGGATCCCGCGATCCTCGCCGAGCGTTCGGGCATCGTCAGCTTCGGCAAGGACACCAAGGGCAAGCAGCGCCTGATCATCAAGGACACCGACGGTTCGGAGCACGAGGAGCTGATTCCGAAGTACCGCCAGATCATCGTGTTCGAAGGCGAGCACGTGCAGAAGGGCGAAACCATCGTCGACGGCGAGCCCAGCCCGCAGGACATCCTGCGTCTGCTCGGGGTCGAGCCGCTGGCTTCCTACTTGACCAAGGAAATCCAGGACGTCTACCGCCTGCAGGGCGTGAAGATCAACGACAAGCACATCGAGGTGATCGTCCGCCAGATGCTGCGCAAGATCGAGATCACCGACCAGGGCGACAGCAAGTTCCTGAACGGCGAGCAGGTCGAGCGTCAGCGTTTCATCGAGGAGAACGCCCGTCTGATCGCCAGGAACGAAATCGTCGCCAAGGGCGATCCGGTGCTGCTGGGCATCACCAAGGCCTCGCTGGCGACCGAGTCGTTCATCTCGGCGGCCTCGTTCCAGGAGACCACCCGCGTCCTCACCGAGGCGGCGGTCCGCGGCACCCGCGACACCCTGCGCGGTCTGAAGGAGAACGTGATCGTCGGTCGTCTGATCCCGGCCGGTACCGGTCTGGCCTACCACAGCCAGCGCCGTCGCGGCGCCGGCGGGCTGACCGACTCGGAGATGGCGGCGCTGTCGGCTCCGGCCGCGGTGGTCGCACCGGTGGAAGCCGAAGCCCCGGTCGCCCCGGCGCCTGCGAATCCGGTGCCTGCCAACCCGGTCCCGGACATGCTGGAAGGCGATACCGACGCGTGAACCGCCCGGGCCTGGCCGGTCTTCCGGTCGGGCCCGCTGGCAAAGGCGCGCAGCCTGCAGTAGAATGCGCGCCTCTTTTGGCGGCCTCGGCTGCCCAGATCACGAAATGAGGCCACAGGACGTGCCTCGTATTCGGCCCAGGATGGGCGGGAAAGTCCGGTGGGGGCAGTCGCTTCGTGCGGCGGCTCCCGTCGGGACCGCGTCGGCTCACCAAGCCGGAGCGGGCAAAAGAATGCGTGTCGGCAGATCGGGAATCCGGTCTGCCGGCGCTTTTTGTCGTCGCGTCGCCTCCCGGGGTGGCGCGATCCGGAAGTCAGACCCAACCAGCAGACCAATCCTGATGGCAACGATCAACCAGCTCGTGCGCAAGCCGCGCAGCCCCGAAACCTACAAGAGCGCTTCCCCGGCGCTGAACAAGTGCCCGCAGCGTCGCGGCGTGTGCACCCGCGTGTACACCACGACCCCGAAGAAGCCGAACTCGGCCCTCCGCAAGGTCGCCAAGGTCCGCCTGACCAACGGGTACGAAGTCATTTCGTACATCGGCGGCGAAGGTCACAACCTGCAGGAACACTCGGTCGTGCTGATCCGCGGCGGTCGCGTGAAGGACCTCCCGGGCGTGCGCTACCACACCGTGCGCGGCTCGCTCGACGCCGCCGGTGTCGCCAAGCGCCGCCAGGGTCGTTCGAAGTACGGCGCCAAGCGTCCGAAAAAATAAGTGAGCGCAGGGTGGGCCCTGGCCCACCATCGCAATCTTCCAGCTGAGGGTTGCGATGATCGGAGCCGCTTCGATCGCCACGCATCGCAAACCGATATCCCGCAATGGTGGGCTGAAGCCCGCCCTACAGTGACTGGTAATCCACTATGTCCCGTAAAGGCAATACTCCGCAGCGTTCCGTTCTGCCCGACCCGAAGCACGGGAGCGAGACCATCGCCCGCTTCATCAACATGGTCATGCAGAGCGGCAAGAAGTCCATCGCCGAGAAGATCGTCTACGGCGCGATGGAGGTCATCACCGAGAAGAACGGCAACTCGCTGGAGCTGGTCGAGAAGGCCCTCGGCAACGTCGCCCCGGCGGTCGAAGTGAAGTCGCGTCGCGTCGGCGGCGCCACCTACCAGGTGCCGGTCGAAGTCCGCGCCTCCCGCCGCATGGCCCTGGCGATGCGCTGGATCATCGAGTCGGCCCGCAAGCGCGGCGAGAACTCGATGCCGCGCAAGCTCGCGGCCGAGCTGATCGACGCCTCCGAAAACCGCGGTGGCGCGATCAAGAAGCGCGAAGAGACCCACCGCATGGCCGAGGCCAACAAGGCCTTCGCCCACTACCGCTGGTGATCCGGCGGAACTGACGCTCCCGCGCGGAGCGTCGGCGCGGCCGCGGCGGGAATGCCCCGCTGCGCCGCAGATCGAGATTCCGGGGGCCGCCGCAAGGCGGCGTCCGGCCATTCAGGACCGGGTTTTCCGCGAACGCGGAAGGCCGGCAACAAGACGAGAGAATCATCGTGGCCCGTACCACTCCCATCGAGCGTTACCGCAACTTCGGCATCATGGCGCACATCGATGCCGGCAAGACGACGACGACCGAGCGCATCCTCTATTACACCGGCGTCAACCACAAGATCGGCGAAGTGCACGAAGGCGCTGCGACGATGGACTGGATGGAGCAGGAGCAGGAACGCGGCATCACCATCACTTCCGCCGCCACCACGGCGTTCTGGAAGGGCATGGACAAGTCGATGCCCGAGCACCGCTTCAACATCATCGACACCCCCGGCCACGTCGACTTCACCATCGAAGTCGAGCGTTCGCTGCGCGTGCTCGACGGCGCGGTGTTCGTGCTGTGCGCGGTCGGCGGTGTGCAGCCGCAGTCGGAGACCGTGTGGCGCCAGGCCAACAAGTACCAGGTCCCGCGGATGGCGTTCGTCAACAAGATGGACCGCACCGGCGCCAACTTCGACAAGGTCGTCGAGCAGCTGAAGGCGCGTCTCGGCGCCTACGCCGTGCCGATGCAGGTGCCGATCGGCGCCGAAGAAGGCTTCGAGGGCGTGGTCGACCTGCTCAAGATGAAGTCGATCATCTGGAACATGGAAGACAAGGGCGCGACCTTCGTCTACGGCGACATCCCGGCCGCGCTGGTCGAGCGCGCCCAGGAAGCCCGCAGCTTCATGGTCGAGGCCGCCGCCGAAGCCAGCGAAGAGCTGATGGACAAGTACCTCAACGAAGGCGAGCTGTCCGAAGAGGAGATCATTGCCGGCATCCGCGCGCGGACGCTGAAGACCGAGATCGTTCCGGTCTATTGCGGCACCGCGTTCAAGAACAAGGGCGTCCAGGCGATGCTCGACGCGGTCGTGCAGCTGCTGCCGTCGCCGGCCGATCGTCCGCCGGTCAAGGGCATCGACGAGAACGACAAGGAAGACACCCGCACCGCCGACGACAAGGCGCCGTTCTCGGCGCTGGCGTTCAAGATCATGACCGACCCGTTCGTTGGCTCGCTGACCTTCTTTCGCGTCTACTCCGGCACCCTCAACTCGGGCGACCAGGTCTACAACCCGGTCAAGTCGAAGAAGGAGCGCATCGGCCGCATCCTGCAGATGCACGCCAACCAGCGCGAAGAGATCAAGGAAGTGCTTGCCGGCGACATC
>JBIJBH010000379.1:0-4173 GCA_044345315.1 Lysobacteraceae bacterium | reverse complement strand
CCGGCATGACCCTGCCCGCGCGCGGCATGCGCATGGCCGAGGTCGAACGCCGCTTCGGCGCGCCGACCCAGCGTCTGGATCCCCGCGGCGGCCAGAAGCGCCAGTGGCCGTCGATCCACCGCTGGACCTACCCGAACTTCGTCGTCTATTTCGAAAAGGATCGCGTGATCGACGCCGTCGCCATCCGCGCCGGCAACAACGAAGTCGGCCCGAAACCTCCGATCCGCTGAATCGAATGTCCGAACGTTGCCGTTTTCCGGCGGAGTGGGAATCCCAGTCCGCCGTCCTGATCGCATGGCCGCATCCCGAGACCGACTGGGGTCCGCGGCTGGTCGAAGTCGAAGAAACCTACATCGCCCTGGTCGCCGCGATCACCGCGTTCGAGAACGCGGTGATCTGCATCGCCGACGACGATCTGCAGACCTATGCCGAAGCGCGTCTCCGTTCGGCGCGGGTCGACATGGAGCGGGTGCGTTTCGTCACCGTCGAATACGACGATACCTGGCTGCGGGATTCCGGCCCGATCAGTCTGGTGTGCGAGACCGGCGGCTTCCGCCTGCTCGATTTCCGTTTCACCGGCTGGGGCGGCAAGTTCGAAGCCGGCCGCGACGACCGCCTGGTCGAAGCGCTGTTCGCGCAGGGCGTGTTCGCGAACGCGCAGCGCGAGCAGATCGATTTCGCGCTGGAAGGCGGCGGCATCGAGACCGACGGCGCCGGGACTCTACTCACCACTTGGCGCTGCCTGCACGAGCGGCATCCGGACGCCAGCCGCGAGCAGTTGACCGCGAAACTCGCCGGATGGCTGCGCCAGGATCGTGTGCTGTGGCTGGATCGCGGCTATCTGGAAGGCGACGACACCGACGCGCACATCGACACCCTCGCCCGCTTCGCCGCCGAGGATGCGATCGTCTATCAGGGCTGCGACGAGGTCAGCGATACGCATTACGAGGAACTGCAGGCGATGGCCGCGGAACTGGCGGCACTGCGCACCCGCGACGGCCGCCCCTACCGCCTCTTCGCCCTGCCCTGGCCGAAGCCCGTGTTCGACGACGGCCGCCGGCTGGCCGCCAGCTACGCCAACTTCCTGATCGTCGACGGCGCGGTGCTGATGCCGGCCTATGGCGACATCGCCGATGCGCGGGCGCAGGAAGTCATGGCCGAGGCCTTTCCGGGCCGTGCGATCGTGCCGATCCCGTGCCGGCCGCTGATCTGGCAGAACGGCAGCCTGCACTGCATCACGATGCAGTTGCCGGCCGGGCTGTTGGGTTGATGCTTCGATCGGCGTCCGACGCCGTCTGATACCTTGCGACGGCGGGCCGAGGCCCGCCCTACCATCGTCGTTTCGCCCGAGGTTGTCATGAAACAGAAGACGCTTCCCGTCGCTCTCATCCAGGAAAGGAACCACGGCACGGCCGACGCCAATCTGGCGGTGATCGAGGACCGCGTCGGCGAGGCCGCGAAGCGCGGCGCGAAGCTGGTGCTGCTGCAGGAACTGCACAACGGCGCGTACTTCTGCCAGCACGAGTCGGTGGACGAGTTCGACCATGCCGAGCCCATCCCCGGCCCGAGCACCGAACGCCTGTCGGCGCTGGCGAAGCGTCATGGCGTGGTCCTGGTAAGCTCGCTGTTCGAGCGCCGCGCGGCCGGGCTGTATCACAACACCGCGGTGGTGTTCGAGGCCGACGGTGCGATCGCCGGCAAGTACCGCAAGATGCACATCCCGGACGACCCGGGTTTCTACGAGAAGTTCTATTTCACTCCGGGCGATCTGGGCTTCACGCCGATCGACACGTCGGTCGGCCGGCTCGGCGTGCTGGTGTGCTGGGACCAGTGGTATCCGGAAGCGGCTCGGCTGATGGCGCTGGCCGGTGCGGAGCTGCTGCTGTATCCGACCGCGATCGGCTGGGACCCGTCGGACGCGCAGGACGAGAAGGACCGCCAGCGCAACGCCTGGATCCTGAGCCACCGCGGTCACGCGGTCGCCAACGGCGTGCCGGTGCTGTCGTGCAACCGCGTCGGCCACGAGCCCTCCCCGCTCGGCGCATCGGGCATCGATTTCTGGGGCAACAGCCACATCCTCGGCCCTCAGGGCGAGTTTCTGGTCGAAGCCGGCGGCGAGGCGACGATCCTGACCGCCGAGATCGACATGGCGCGCAGCGAGCACGTGCGCCGGATCTGGCCGTTCCTGCGCGATCGCCGGATCGACGCCTACCAGGACCTGCTGCTGCGCTATCGCGACTGAGCGTGGACGCGCCGCCGACATTGTGCATCCGCGACGCATTGGCCGCCGATGCCGCGGCGGTCGCCGCGCTGTATGCGAGCGAGGTCGTCGGCGGTTTCTCGAATTACGAATACGTACCGCCCGATGCCGCGGAGATGGCCCTGCGCATGGCCGCGGTGCGGCAGGCCGGCTGTCCCTGGCTGGTCGCCGAACTCGACGGCGCGTTCGCGGGTTATGCCTACGCGAGCGGCTTCCGCAGCCGCGCCGGCTATCGCTGGACGGTCGAGAACGCGGTCTACGTCGACCCGCGCTGCGCCCGCCGCGGCGTCGGCCGCGCGCTGATGGAAGCGCTGATCGCGCGCTGCGCGGCGCTGGGCTATCGGCAGATGATCGCGGTGATCGGCGACGCGGCCAACGCCGCTTCGATCGCCCTGCACCGCTCGCTCGGCTTCGAGCACGTCGGCACCTTCCGCGGGATCGGCTGGAAGCAGGTCGGCGACGCCCCGGGACGCTGGCTGGACAACGTGCAGATGCAGCGCGCGCTCGGGCCCGGCGATGCGCAACCGCCGGGAGCGATCGGGGCGGCGCCCGAGCGCTGAGTCGAAGCTCGAGGCGAAGCACGCAGGCGGCGCGTTCCGTGGCCGGCTTCGCGGGTCGGGCCGCGGCCGCCTGCTATGCTGCGCGGCGTGCGTTCGCTCCCTGCAGGGCCGGCCCGACCGGACGAGACCGGGACCCGCGGCCCCTTCCCCAGCTCCCGCTCACGATGACCGACACCGTTTCCGCAAGCTCCGCCGCGGCTGCTCTCGCGCCGCTCCACGACCAGCCCCACCAGATCGTCGAACGCGACGGCGTCCGTTTCACCCTGCTCGGCACCGCACACGTGTCGAAGGCGAGCGTGGACGCGGTCCGCGGCGCGATCGCGACCGGGGTCTACGACACGGTCGCGGTCGAACTCGACCCGCAGCGCGCACAGTCGCTGACCGATCCGGACGCGCTGGCGCGGCTGGATCTGGTGAAGGTGCTGCGCGAAGGCAAGACCGCGGTGTTCGCCGCGAACCTCGGCCTGGCCGCCTATCAGCGCCGGCTGGCCGAACAGCTCGGCATCGAGCCCGGTGCCGAACTCAAGGCCGCGATGCTCGACAGCCGCGAGCGCGGACTGGCCCTGCATCTGATCGATCGCGACGTGGGTCTGACCTTCCGCCGCGCGATGCAGGCGCTGGGCTGGTGGGGCCGGGCCAAGGTCTCCGGCGGCCTGATGGCCTCGCTGTTCTTCGACGAAAAGGTGTCGGACGAACAGATCGAGGGCCTGAAGGAAGGCGACATGCTGGAGGCCAGCTTCAGCGAATTCGCCGCCGACAGCCCGGCGCTGTACCGGACGGTGATCGCCGAACGCGACGAATACATGGCCGCGAAGCTGCGCGCCATCGCGGAAGGCGCTCCCGCGGAAGGGGCAAACGACGAAGCATCGATGGCGACCCGCCCGCGCGAGGTCCTGGCGGTGGTCGGCGCCGGCCATCTGCAGGGCATCGCCCGTCATCTGGCCGAGGACAGGCGCCCGCCGGAGACCCTGTGTCCGACGCTGGAACTGGTGTCGCAGAAATCGTCGTTCCCGGTGTTCACCCTGCTGCTGGCGCTGTTCGTGCTCGGCGGCTTCGCCTGGGGCTTCTGGCAGGGCGGGCTGGAGGTCGGCGGCGATCTGGTGCTGCAGTGGGTGCTGGTCACCGGCACGCTGGGCGCGATCGGCTGCGCGATCGCCGGCGGCCACCCGCTGAGCATCCTCACCGCCTTCGTGTCCTCGCCGATCACGCCGCTGCACCCGGCGCTGGCCTCGGGCACGCTGAGCGCGCTGGTCGAAGTCTGGGCGCGCAAACCGACCTACGCCGATTTCATGGCCCTGCGCGACGATGTGCAGAGCTTCCGCGGCTGGTGGCGCAATCGCGTCGCCCGCGCCC
>JBIJBH010000378.1:0-4179 GCA_044345315.1 Lysobacteraceae bacterium | reverse complement strand
CAGATCCGCTGCTCCGTCTCCGGAGAGACCGTAGCGGATCTGCGATCCGCTCTACAGGAGCAGCGCTGCGCGTTCAGGGCTTCACCGCGCACATCAGATAGTTGACGTCGGTGCGGCCGCCGACGCGCGCGCGCTGGCGCAGCGGGTCGTAGATGAGGCCGCTGACGTCTTCCGGCGCCAGCCCCGCCGCGCGCAGCCATGCGGCGAGTTCGGACGGACGGATGAAGTCGCGGTAACGATGCGTGCCCTTGGGCAGCATGCGCGCGATGTACTCGGCGCCGACGATCGCCAGCGCAAACGCCGCGGGCGTGCGGTTGAGCGTGGACAAGAACAGGCGCCCGCCGGGCTTGAGCAACGTCGCGCAGGCGGCGACGATCGCGGCCGGATCGGGCACATGCTCCAGCATTTCCATGCAGGTGACGGCATCGAAGCTTGCGGGCGATTCGGCGGCCAGCGTCTCCGCCGCGGTCAGCCGGTAATCGACCTGCACGCCGGACTCCAGACGGTGCAGCTTCGCGACCTTGATCAGATCCGGCGCCAGATCGATCGCGGTCACCTCGGCGCCCTCGCGCGCCAGCGCCTCGCTGAGCAGGCCCGCGCCGCAGCCCACGTCGAGCACGCGCGCACCGCGCAGCGCGACGCGCTCGCGCACGTAGCCCAGCCGCGCGGGATTCAGAACGTGCAGCGGTTTCTGCGGGCCTTCGGGGTCCCACCATCGGTTCGCCAGGGCATTGAACTTGTCGAGTTCGGCCTGGCTGAAATTGTCGGATGTCGTTGCGGTGCTCATCGGATTCGTCGTTGCCTTCTCGTTGTCATCCCGAACGCATCAAGGGATCTGCTGCTGCATGCGCCCCGCGAAGACGGGCCCTCGCTCCGCCGGGGATGACAGGTTCAATGCGAAATCCCGCCGATCCGCTCGCGCCACTGCCGCGCGTTGGCGAGGATGCCGTCCAGATGCATGTCGACCAGTTCGCGTTCGCGCAGCTTGCGCTTGCCGTCGATCCACACATCCGTGACCTGATGGCGACCGACGGCATAGACCAGTTGCGACAGCACGTTGTGCAGCGGCTGGGTTTCCAGCCCGGACAGATCGACGCAGGCCAGATCGGCCTTGTACGCTTCGGAAATCCGGCCGATGCCGCATTCCGGCTCCAGGCCCAGCGCCAACGCCCCGCCGCGGGTCGCCGCATACAGCGCGCTCCAGGCATCGAACGCGGCGGCGTCCTCGGCCACCGCCTTGGCCAGCAGCGCCGCGGTGCGCATCTCGCCGAACATGTCGAGATCGTTGTTGCTGGCGCAGCCGTCGGTGCCGATCGCGAGGTTGACGCCGGCCTTCTGCAGCTTGCCGACCGGGCAGAAGCCGGACGCCAGCTTGAGATTCGATTCCGCGCAGTGCACCACGCTGACGCCGCGCTCGGCGCAGAGCGCGATCTCGGCGTCGGTGAGCTGGGTCATGTGCACCGCGATCAGGCGGTCGTTGATCAGACCGAGGCGATCGAGCCGCGCGATCGGGCGCTGACCGCAGGTCTTCACGGACTCGGCGACTTCCTGCGCGGTCTCGTGGGTGTGCAGATGCACCGGGATGTCGAGCTGATCGGCGAGCATGCGGATGCGCTCGAAATTGGCGTCGGAGACCGTGTACGGCGCATGCGGCGCGAAGGCCGCGGAAATCAGGGGATCGTGCCGCCACTGGTCGTGGACTTCGCAGGCGCGATCGAAATACTGGTCGTCGCTTTTCGCCCAGGCGGTGGGGAAGTCGATCACCGGCAGACCGACCCGGGCGCGGAAGCCGTAACGCTTGTAGGTCGCGGCCTGCACGTCGGGGAAGAAGTAGTTCTCGTTGCAGCAGGTGGTGCCGCCGCGCAACATTTCGGCGATCGCCAGAGTCACGCCGTCGGCGACGTACTCCGGCCCCATGATCGCGCCCTCGATCGGCCAGATGTGCTCCTGCAGCCAGCGCATCAGCGGCATGTCGTCGGCGACCCCGCGCATCAGGGTCATCGGATTGTGGGTGTGGGCGTTGACCAGGCCGGGGATCACGGCCCCGTGGGGACGCGACACCGTCTCCAGCGGCGAGAGCAGGCGCCGGGCCTCGGCGATCGGCAGCACCGCGAGGATGCGATCGTCGCGGATCGCGACCGCATGGTCTTCGAGCACCACGCCGGGGCGGTCCATCGGGACCACGTAGCGGGCCTCGATCAGGACATGGCAGGGTTCGGGGGCGAAGAACTCGGAAGGCCGGGCGGTCCCGGCGGTGGCATCGTCGGTCATGGGCGACATTGTCGCATTCCGCGCGTGACTCCGGGTTTCAGGTCGCGGGCGGATCGCGATCCCGGCCACAGGCGGCGCACAGCTTCGCCCGAGGCGTGCGCAGGGGCTTGCCGCAGTGAGTGCAGGGTGGGCCGTAAAGGGAGAGGCGGTGGTGCCAGAGGGCGTTGGGGTTGGGTTTCTTCGAAGCCCGTCAGTTCGCGATAGAATGCCAACGCACGCCTCCCCAGAATTCCGGTGTCCTGCGCTTCACCCGGGCCGACACCCGTGCAACGACGCTCCTCCATGAATTCGCGGATCGCGACCTCCAGCAGCGGCGCCAGTTGCGCCCATTCCAACTCGTCGAGCATCGGCAGCTCGAGATCGCAACGCCAGCAGTAGAGGGTCTGGGCCATATCGCGGAGGATACGGGATGCGCAAACGTCGAAGCCCGCTGTAAGGCGGGCTTCGTTGGGGGCTGCAGCGCAGACCCCGGGTGTTTCATTCCCTGCCGGCCGCGCGCGCGGCTCGGAGATCGTCGCCTGTCAGTCGCGTCCTGGGCGGGGGTGATTGATTCGCGACGAGCGCGGCTGCGCCGCGGGTCTTCGTCGAGGATCGGGAAACGTGACCTCTACCGGCCCCAATCGCCCCCTTTGCAAAAGGGGGCCGACGTCGCGCAGCGGCGGCGGGGGGATTTGCGGGGGCAACGCGAGCTCTGGTCCAGAAAGCCGAAGCCCGCCGTGAGGCGGGCTTCGGGAGGGCGAAAAGCAGACCCCTCGCCTGCGGCTCGGGGTGATTGATTCATCACGCGGCCCGCGCTGCGGGCCGCTATGAATCAATCACTTCACGCGCGAGACGTATTCGCCGGAACGGGTGTCGACCTTGATGATCTCGTCCTGGGCGACGAACAGCGGTACGCGGACCACGGCGCCGGTTTCGAGGGTCGCCGGCTTGCCGCCGGTGCCGGCGGTATCGCCCTTCACGCCCGGATCGGTCTCGACGATCTTCAGCTCGACGAAGTTCGGCGGCTGGACGGTGATCGGGTTGCCGTTCCACAGGGTCACCACGCAGGCTTCCTCGCCCTTGAGCCACTTCTCGGCGCCGCCCATGCCGGCCTTGTCGGCCTGCACCTGCTCGAACGACTCCTGGTTCATGAAGTGCCAGTACTCGCCGTCCGCGTAGAGGAACTGCATGTCGGTGTCGACCACGTCGGCGACTTCGACCGAGTCGGTGGCCTTCATGGTCATTTCGACCACGCGGCCGGACTTGATGTTGCGGTACTTGATGCGGGTGAAGGCCTGGCCCTTGCCCGGCTTGACGTATTCGGTCTCGGTGATGACGCAGGGGTCGTTGTTGACCAGGATCTTCTGTCCGGTCTTGACGTCGTTCATGCCCAGGCTGGCCATGAGGTGCTCCTGAAAGGTGGTGATGGCGAAACGGGAGGGGCGCCGCGCGGGCTGGCGGGCCCGGACGGCTAGAATGGCGGGCTGGGCTCCGGCATCTCGGCGCCCCGGAACGATCCGGCCGACACAACCGCCAATGATACCCGCTGCCTCCCCCTCCCTGCAGCCCGCCCCCGCGGCCGGCGCCGACCAGCCGCGTGTCGACTGGAAGCGCCTGTGGCGCGAGGCCGTGCGCGATCCGGCCGAGCTGCTGGCCCTGCTCGGGCTGGAGGGGCGGGTGCCAGGGCTGTCGGCCGAGGCGGCCGCGCAGTTCCCGCTGCGGGTGCCGCGCGGTTTCGTGGCCCGGATGCGCCCCGGCGACCCGCACGACCCGCTGCTGCGCCAGGTGCTGCCGCTGGACGAGGAACTGCGGCCGATGCCCGGTTTCGGCCTCGACGCGGTCGGCGACGGCGCGGCGAAGGCCGCCACCGGGGTCATCCGCAAGTACCGCGGGCGGGCGCTGCTGATCGCCACCGGCAGCTGCGCGGTG
>JBIJBH010000377.1:0-4186 GCA_044345315.1 Lysobacteraceae bacterium | reverse complement strand
TCGCGCCGGCCTTCGATCGCGGCATGGCCGAGCACCTCAAGGAAATCCAGGCGATCGCCGACAGCGCCGAGCCGGCGACCTTCGACAACACGATCCTGGCGATGGAGCGTTCCGGCCAGTTGCTGACCCGCGCCAGCCGGGTCTTCTTCAACCTCACCAGCGCCAACACCAACGACGCCCTGGACAAGGTCGACGAAGAGTACTCGCCGAAATTCGCCGCGCATTACGACAGCATCTATCTCAACGACAAGCTCTTCCAGCGCATCCAGGCGCTGTACGACCAGCGCGACAAGCTCGGCCTCGACCCGCAGGGCGTGCGCCTGATCGAGCGCTACCACACCGATTTCGTGCGCGCCGGCGCCAAGCTGACCGAGGAGCAGAAGGCGCGGGTGAAGGCGATCAACGCCGAGCTGGCCACGCTGTCGACCAAGTTCAGCCAGAACGTGCTCGACGAGGTCAACGATTCGGCGGTCGTGGTCGACTCGCTCGACGAACTCAAGGGCCTGGGCGAGGAGCAGATCGCGACCCTGAGCGAAGCCGCCAAGGAGCGCAAGCTCGAAGGCAAGTACGTCATCGCCCTGCTCAACACCACGATCCAGCCGATCGTCGCCCAACTCGAGAACCGCGCCCTGCGCGAGCGCGTCTACAAGGCCTCGCTGGCCCGCGGCAGCCGCGGCAACCAGTGGGACACCACCGCGATCGTCGCCCAGGTCGCCAAGCTGCGCGCCGAGCGCGCGAAGATCATGGGTTACCCGAACTACGCCGCCTTCGGTCTGGCCGAGGAAACCGCCAAGAACCCCGAAGCGGTCAACCGCATGCTCGCCCAGCTCGCGCCGCCCGCGGTCGCCAACGCCCGCCGCGAAGCCGCCGAACTGCAGGCGATGATCGACGCCGAGCAGAAGGCGAAGGGCGAGCCGACCTTCGCGCTGCAGCCCTGGGACTGGGCCTACTACAGCGAGAAGGTGCGTCAGGCCAAGTACGACTTCGACGAAGCCCAGCTCAAGCCCTACCTCGAAGTGAACAACGTGCTCGAAAAGGGCATGTTCTTCATGGCCGAGAAGCTCTACGGCCTGAGCTTCAAGCGCCGCAGCGATCTGCCCACCTACCATCCCGACGTCACTGTCTACGAGATCTTCAACGAGGACGGCTCGCAGCTCGGCATGGTGCTGATCGACACCTACGCGCGTTCGTCCAAGCGCGGCGGCGCGTGGATGAGCTCCTACGTCGACCAGTCGGAGCTGATGGGCACCAAGCCGGTGGTCGCGCTGCATCTGAACGTGACCAAGCCGGCGCCGGGCAAACCCGGCCTGATGAGCTGGGACGACGTCAACACCACCTTCCACGAATTCGGCCACGTGCTGCACGGCCTGTTCTCGAACGTGAAGTATCCGTACTTCAGCGGCACCAACGTGCCGCGCGACTTCGTCGAATATCCGTCGCAGGTGCACGAGATGTGGGCGACCTGGCCGGAAGTGCTGGCCAACTACGCGAAGCACCATCAGACCGGCGAGCCGATGCCGCAGGCGCTGCTCGACAAGGTGCTGGCGGCCGACAAGTTCAACCAGGGCTTCGCGACCACCGAGTATCTGGGTTCCGCCCTGCTCGACCAGCGCTGGCACCAGGTCACCACCGACGCGCTGCCCGACGCCGCCGGCGTGATGGCCTTCGAGGCCAAGGCGCTGAAGGAAGTCGGCCTCGACTACGCCCCGGTGCCGCCGCGCTACCGCACGCCGTATTTCAGCCACATCATGGGCGGATACGCCGCGGGCTACTACGCCTACATCTGGTCCGAGGTCATGGACGCGGAGAGCGTGAAGTGGTTCGAGGACAACGGCGGCCTGACCCGCAAGAACGGCGACCACTTCCGCGACACCCTGCTCAGCCGCGGCGGTTCGAAGGACGCGATGCAGTTGTTCCGCGATTTCCTCGGTCGCGATCCGAAGATCCAGCCGCTGCTGGAGCGTCGCGGCCTCACCGCGAAGTAAGTCCTCCACATCAGGCGACACCGACACCGCCCGGCACGTCCGGGCGGTGTCGTTTCCGAAGTAAGCTGAGCGCATGCACGCTTTGCCCGAACACGACGACACACGCGACGCCGCCGACGCGCTGCGCGACTGGATCGCGCGGCATCCACGGCTGTTCGTGCTGACCGGCGCCGGCGTCAGCACCGGCTCGGGCATCCCCGATTACCGCGATGCCGACGGCGCCTGGAAACGCTCGCCTCCGGTGACCTGGCAGGCCTTCACCGGCGATCCCGCGACTTATCGTCGCTACTGGGCGCGCAGCTTCGTCGGCTGGCCCTCGTTTTCGGCCGCGCATCCGAACATCGCGCACCGCGCGCTCGCCGCGCTCGAAGATGCCGGTCGGATCGTCGCGCTGGTGACCCAGAACGTCGATGCCCTGCACCAGCGCGCCGGCAGCCGTACGGTCATCGATCTGCACGGTCGGCTCGATCGCACGGTATGTCTGGGCTGCGGCGATGCCTTCCCGCGCGAAGCACTGCAGGCCAGGCTGGCCGCGCTCAATCCCGGCTGGCGCCCGCATGCGGCCGCGACCGCGCCCGACGGCGATGCCGATATCGATGCCGAGGCGGTGTCGCGTTTCGTCGCCCCGCAGTGCGCACACTGCGGCGGACCGCTCAAACCCGACGTGGTGTTCTTCGGCGAGAACGTGCCGCGCGCGCGCTACGCGCAGGCGGTCGAAGCCCTGCACGCCGCCGATGCGGCGCTGGTGATCGGGTCTTCGCTGATGGTGTATTCCGGTTTCCGCTTCGCGCGGATGGCGCGCGAGCGCGGCATGCCGCTGGCGATCCTCAACCGCGGTCGCACCCGCGCCGACGATCTCGTCGATCTCAAACTCGACGCCGACTGCGGGCGCACGCTGGCGGCGGCGCTCGCCGACTGAACGGCGTCAGCCGCCCGGCTGCAGGACCGGCGGGCCGCCGGCATCGGCCGGCGCAGCGGCGGTCGGCGGTGCGTCGACGAACATAGGCCGCCAGTCCGCGACCAGCAGCGGCGCGAGCACCCGGGTCGGCACTTCCACCGAACGCACGCCGTCGACGTACGGGCCGACCTGATACGGCGGGAACACGAAGCGCAGGCCGATCAGCTTGTCGCCGCCGGGCGCGAGCACCGGCTCGAACGCGGCGAACGAAGCCGGCACCGGCTGGGTGCCCTCGTCGATCATCCGCCCGACCGTGCGCATCACCTCGGCGCGTTCGGCCGGCGGCAGTTCGTCGGCATCCACCCGCTGCGACAGGGTGGCGTGCAACTGCTCGCGCACGTAGTCGGAAATCGTGGTCCACGCGGCCGCATCGGCGAACAGTTCGTTCGCGGCAAGCAGACGGTTCTGTTTCGGCAACCAGACGAAACGCGCGACCAGAGGCGCGCCGTGGGCGCCGCCGGTGAAACTGGCGCCGTCCGCGGCCACCGCGACCATGTCCGGCGTTTCCGCCTGCAGGGTGAAGGCCAGCGAAAGATCGTAGGGGACCGTCTGCTTGGCCGGATCGGCCGCCTTCACCGCATTCATCAGCTCGGTGCGGGCGCCGTCGGCATAGCGCTGCAGCGCTGCGGCGAGGCCGGGATACTTGTTGGCAGCCGGCGGATAGCTGATGCCGACGACATAGCGGGCATCCTGCTCGATCACGTCCTTCAGCTCGACCGGCTTGGCCGGCTCGGCGGGCGTTTCGGTCGCGGCAGCGGGCGCGACGGGCGGCTTGTCCTCATCGCGATCGTGGCAGGCGGAGAGGGCGACGGCAAGCGCCAGGGCCAGCACGGCCGGCGTCCTGTTCTGGGTGTACGGGAGTCTGGACATGGGCGACGCGCGGGGGAATTCGAATGGGGCCGCCGCCCTGGGGACGACGGTGGGATCAGGATAACGGATCGCGTCGGCGTGTTGCGCGGAAAGGCGTGCGGGAGTGCGGCGGGCAAAAAAAAGCCCCGGGCGCGGACGCCCGGGGCCTTCGTTTCGGCGGTTCGATCAGAGCGCCTGGACTTCGTCGGCCTGCAGGCCCTTCTGGCCCTGCACGACCTTGAAGGTGACCTTCTGACCTTCCTTCAGCGACTTGAAGCCGGTGCCCTGGATGGAGCGGAAATGGACGAAGAGGTCCTGGCCGCTTTCCGGGGTGATGAAGCCGTAGCCCTTGGCATCGTTGAACCACTTGACGGTGCCGGTCTGACGATCGGAC
>JBIJBH010000376.1:0-4189 GCA_044345315.1 Lysobacteraceae bacterium | reverse complement strand
CGGCGAGCGCCGGGAACTCGGACACGGCCACCCGATACCGGATATCCGGGACATCGTCCCGGATGACGACCGCGCCGGCGGTGGAGGTGGCGACGAGCAGGCAGAGCAGCAGGAAGCGGGTCATGGACGTGCTCCCGTCGCAGCGGCGCCAGCGGACCGCATCGCGCGCAGCAGCTGCAGGCTGGCATAGGAGTACCACCCCATGATGACGACGATCGCCAGACGTTGGGTGAGGCCCCGGGCGGGGTCCGCGCCGGACGCGTTCAGCCAGAGATAGGCCATGCTCAGAACGGCGACCGGCAGCGATACGCGCACGACGTTGCGCCCGAGGCCCGACTCGGCCGCGAAACAGGCCGGCACCAGCGGGATGAAGTACCCGATACCGTACAGGCCATGCAGTGGGCCGCCCGACACGAAGATGCCGGCAGAGATGAAGTTCGCGGCCACCGCCGCGGAGGTCACGGCGGTGAAGGCGAACCGCGACGGCGCGCTGCGCCATGCGCCGAGGCCGAACAGCAGGATCGACACGCCGCAGACGATGGGCGCGACCCGCATGAGGTCGGCGATCGGGTGATCCAGCAGCTGCAGTTCGCTCACATGCTGGGTCACGGACGAGTAATGAGGCACGCCGAACGCGAGCAGGATGGGCACCAGCAGGGCAGCGAGCGGGAGGAACAGCGACTGTCGAAGCAGAAGTGTGTTCACGGCGATCTCCGGGTTGGGCAGTCCTCGGCACCCACAAAACCCGAAGAGTGGAGACTGCGCCGCTCAGCTTGGGCGGCAGCCCGGCTTGCGCCAATCGACCTGCAGCGAAACGGCGCGGATCGGCGGCGAAGCGCCCGCGCGAGGCGGCGAAGCGGTCGCCCGGCGGCCGGCGCTCGTGCTCGACTGCGTCGCGACCGAGCGCGTCAGCGCCGCACGCCCAGCACCGCGAAGCGCGCCTCGAACTCGGCCCGCCGATCGCGACTCAGCTTCAGCACGGTGCCGTCGACCAGCCTGAGTTCGCAGCCTCCGCGGAACAGCGGGTGGACTTCGCGCACGCGCGCGAGGTTCACGATCGCCCCGCGATGGACACGCATGAACTGCTCCGGGTCGAGTTGCCGCTCCATCGCATCCATGCTCTCGCGCAGCAGATGGTTCACGCCACCGCACTGCAGGATCACGTAATAATCGGCCGCGCGCACGCAGTCGATCTGGTCCGCCTCGACGACCACGCTCTTGTCCTGCCCCGGGATCAGGAAGCGGAGACGCTGTCGCTGCCGGGCCTGCAGCAGCTCGCGAATTCCGGCATCCGCCATCCCCGCCTGTCGATGCGCGAGAACACGCGCCTTCGCGCGCGCCAGCGCGGCCTCGAAGCGGGCATCGGCGAATGGTTTGAGGATGTAGTCCAGCGCATGCACTTCGAACGCCCGCACCGCGTAGCGATCGAATGCAGTCACGAACACCACGGCCGGGACCGCGTCGGGGCCGATCAGGTCGAGCAGCGCGAACCCGTCGAGTTCCGGCATCTGGACATCGAGGAACATGATGTCGGGACGCAGGCGGGCGATCATGACCACGGCTTCGGTACCGGCGCATTCGCCGACGACCTCGACCTGGGGATCGGCGGCGAGAAGCACGCGCAGGTTTTCGCGCGCCAGCGGCTCGTCATCGACCACCAGCACCTTCATCGGCGTCGCGGCAGGCATGCTCATGACCACTGCACGAAGGGAAGATCGACCACGGCGAACACGCGGTCGCCGGACTGTACGAGCGCGAAGCGAGCATTGTCGCCGTACAGCGCGCGAAGCCTTTCGCGCGTGTTTCTCACTCCGATGCCCTCCACCCGCGGAGCGGCGAGGCTGCCGTGGTTCGAGACCTGCAGTTCCAGACGGTCGTCGATCCGCCGCGCCAGCACTTCGACGCGATTGATCGCGCTGGCCTGTTCGACACCGTGACGCACGGCATTCTCCGCCAACGGCTGCAGGATCAGGATCGGCACCGCCGCCTGCCGCAGCGACGGGTCCAGCGTCACCGAGAACGACATGCGATCCGGAAACCGGGCCTGATGGATCTCCAGATAGCGCGTGAGCATCTCGGTCTCTTCGCCGAGCGTCACCCGCTGGCGTCCGGCATGATCCAGCGAGTAGCGCAACAAGTCGCCCAGGCCGGCGACCATGCGGATCGCCTCATCCCTGCGGTTCATCCGCACGAGACTTGCGATGGAATTGAGCGTATTGAACAGGAAATGCGGCTGGATCTGCAGTTCCAGCGCATGCAGGCGCGCATCCGTGAGCGAGCGTCGCAGCTCCTCCGCCTCGACCGCGTGCGCACGCGAACGGCGGCCGTACTCCAACGCCAGCACCGCGCCGAGCACCAGCAGATAGAGGACCCATTCCAGCAGCAGCGGCGCCATCAACGCCTGGCCGAGGTCGATCTCGGACGCCGTCGCCGTCATCTCCTCGTACGGCCGCCACCACAGCATCAGGCCCAGCGAATACAGCGTGTGCGACAGCCCGATCGCGGTCGCGGCGAGGAAGTGGACGAAGACAGGGATCGGCCGCAACGGCGAGACCGGGAAGCGACGCGCCAGCCAGGCGATCAACGCCGTCGGCGCGAGCCAGATCCCCCACACCGCGACGTGGTAACCCAGCAGCAGAAGCATCGGGTGCCCGTGCGTGATCATGCTGATCCACACCTGGATGCCGGCCATGAGGCCAAACACCAGCCAGAACGCGGCGGCGGCTTGCAGGAACCGGGGAGTGGTCATCGGCCAAGTGTGCCGCATCCGGCATACCAGCGTCTCTCCCTGGCCGAAGCGGTCGCCTTGGCGGGACTGCTGGACCGGCAACATTGCCCCGAACAGGGGCGACGCCGGCCCTGCGACCGCCACCGACCTCCGCCGCCGACGAACCACCCGCCCCGCCGCCGTTGCCAGACCCGCCAGATCACGATCTGCCCGTGGTCAGCAGCACCCGCACGCCATATCGAATCCGGCGGGACTTCAATCAGCACGACGTTGGACGGCTGAAACTGCGGCCTGGGCTTGGACATGACGGACCTCCGTTTCGCCCGACGCCCGGAGTGGACGCCGTTGGCGAATCCAGACCGCATCGCGCGCAGGCGCGTCTAAGGTTTGCAACGCAACTTGCCTCGACCTTGACGCGCCGAGCACGATGCGAGGATGGGACGACAACGGGGGCACATATCAGGAAACCATCACGACTCATAGGCTGGGTGCTTCGCACCCAGCGATTGTCGATAAAGAAAATCGCTGGGTCGATGACCCAGCCTACGGCCCTGATGGGCAAGCCTCCCCCGGTGCAGGCCTCTCCCGAAGACCTGCAGTTCTTCCGGAAGTACATCCGCATGGACCGGGCCGACAAGGACCGGCTCAGGACGATGGTCGATCTCTTCGACAGGCCCGCCGCCAAACGCGCGGGGCGCAACCGGTAGAGCCCCTTCTCCGGCTGCACGCCCCTCTTCCATACCGCAATCGCCGCTCTCCTCTGGCGAGACGCCATGACGCGCCTGAAGTCTCCGCTCGCCTCACGCGTCTTCCGAACACGCCCTTGCATGAGGGACGCGCGAAATAAGCGAAATGATTGCTGAAACAAGCACTTGCATGCGATCTGCCTCAGTCAACCGAGCGAAAAAGCCTGCCCGGTCTGCTGCTTCTCCAAGGAAACCGGCCGACACCGTAGGGCCAAGGCTGGAAGTCCATCCTACGGCACTGATCAGGGATTGCTTCGTCAGCCCCACCCCCAATAGTGTTCATTGCACGGGCCATCTTCGGGATGGCAAAGTGAAGCCTGTATCGCCATGAACAACTGGCGAATTCATCAGCCCCCCAAGGTAAAGAGACATGGATGTCCTCAAGAGCGTGATTCGTTGGCTCACCGCCATCTTCCTGGGCATGGCCTCGCTGGGCAGCCTGTTCACCGGAAATGTTCTGGGGGCATTGATCATGCTGGCCGGCTGCACCCTCATCGCGCCGGCCGGAGGCGCATGGATTGCCAGCAAGCTCCCTTTCCTCAAGAGGGGGGTCACCCAGGTCGCGCTGGGCTTCGTCGCCTTCGTCATTGGCATCACCCTGTCGATAACTGACGAAGCGGCCAGGGGGAAAGTCGGCGCTACAGCCGCCGGACAGACAGCAGGACAAGCCTCCACGGCACCGAAGTTCCAATGCGAAAAGGGCGTTTCGGCAGAC
>JBIJBH010000375.1:0-4199 GCA_044345315.1 Lysobacteraceae bacterium | reverse complement strand
ATGCCCGCTTCCGTCGTCTTATGCTGCAACGAGCCAGCCGGCCGACCTGCCCACGACGGAGCCCCCATGCCCCTGCCCGCTTCTCTCCGCGACGCCCTACGCATCCCCGCCGGCGAGATCACCGACGAGGCCGTCTACCGCGACCGCCGCCGGCTGCTCGGCTTGTTCGCCGCCGCCCCGACCCTGGCCCTGTCAGGCTGCGCCGAGGCCGAACCCCCGCCGCCGCCGAAAGTGGCCCTCAGCCCCGCGCAGCTCAAGTCGGGGTTCCGCACCGACGAAACCCTGACCCGCTACGAGGACGTCACCACCTACAACAACTTCTACGAATTCGGCACCGACAAGGCGGATCCCTCGCGCGCGGCCAAGACCCTGCGCACGCGGCCATGGACGATCGCGGTCAGCGGCGAATGCGCCAAACCCGGGACGTTGGACCTGACCGACCTGATCAAGGGCCTCACCCCGGAGGAACGCGTCTACCGCCTGCGCTGCGTCGAAGGCTGGTCGATGGTCATCCCCTGGCTCGGCGTGCCGCTGGCCGCGGTGCTCAAGCGGTTCCAGCCGACTTCGAAAGCCAAATACGTCGCTTTCACCACTCTCGCCGACCCCAAACAGATGCCCGGCGTGCGCTACGACTCGATCAACTGGCCCTACCGCGAGGGCCTGCGCATCGACGAAGCCATGCACCCGTTGACCCTGTTGGCCACCGGCCTCTACGGCAAGCCGATGCCGCAGCAGAACGGCGCGCCGGTGCGATTGGTCGTGCCGTGGAAGTACGGCTTCAAGAGCATCAAGTCGATCGTCGAGATCCGCTTCGTCGAGAAGATGCCGCCGACCGCCTGGAACGACCTGCAGCCGCAGGAATACGGTTTCTTCAGCAACGTCAATCCGAACGTGGACCACCCGCGCTGGAGCCAGAAGACCGAACGCCGGATCAGCGGCACCGCCAGCAAGCTGTTCGCCGAGCGCATCCCGACCCGCCTGTTCAACGGCTACGCCGAGCAGGTGGCGGCGATGTACAAGGGCATGGATCTGAAAAAGTGGTACTGATGGCAGCCGGCTCGCCGCGGCTGATCGCCGCCAGGACCCTGGTCCATCTGCTCTGCCTGATCCCGCTGGCTATCCTCGGCCAGCAGATCTGGGAGGTCTACCGCACCGGCAACGACGCGCTCGGCGCCGATCCCGTGGCCGAAATCGTGCACCGACTCGGCGTCTGGGCGCTGCGCTTCCTGCTGATCGCACTCGCGGTCACGCCGCTGCGCCAGCTCACCGGGCAGCCGGCGCTGCTGCGCTTCCGGCGGATGCTCGGCCTCTACGCCTTCGCCTACGCCAGCCTGCATCTGGCCGCATATCTGGCCCTGGACCTGCGCGGCTACTGGGCGCAGATCTTCGAGGAGATCGTCAAGCGCCCCTACATCACGGTCGGCTTCGCCGCCTGGCTGCTGCTGGTGCCGCTGGCGATCACCTCCACCCAGGGCTGGATGCGCCGCCTAGGCCGGCGCTGGGGACAACTGCACAAGGCGGTCTACGTCATCGCCGTGCTGGCAGTGCTGCACTTCTGGTGGCTGGTGAAATCGGACATCCGCGAACCGGCGCTGTACGCCGCGATCCTCGCCTTCCTGCTGGGCTGGCGTGCGCTGCGGGCGCTGCGCCTTCGCCGCGCGACGGCGATGCCCCGCTCAGCGCCCGCCGAACAGCAATAAGGCCGCGATCGCCAGCGCCAGCAGCGCCGCGGCGACAAGCAGCCAGGGCAGACGACGAACGTTGCCCCGGGAGGCCGACATCGGCAGTTCGTCGGTCGGCGGGTCGAGATCGTCGGCCGGCGGGCCGATGCGGCGCCCCGGCGCCTCGATCACGAAGCGGTGATGCACATCGAACACGATCTGGTCGCCCGGCACCAGCAGCGCGTCGCGCACCGGTTCGCCGTTGACCACGCTGTTCTCGCCGCTGCCGAGGTCGCGCAGGACCACCTGGCGGCCGATCAATTCGATCCGCGCATGGCGCTCGGCGAAGGCCGGGTCGTCGATTCGGATGTCGGCCTCCTCGCTGCGACCGACCAGCCGCGGCGCCTCCAGGGTGAAACTGCGGCCGTGATGACGGCCGCCGACCCCGCGCACCACCACCCGGCAATCGCCGCCGAACTCGCCGGGCACATGGCGCAGCGATTCGGGCAGCGGTTCGACGCCGCGCGAGGACACCAGCAGCATCTCGACCCCGTCGAGATAGATCGCATCGCCGAGGCGCAGCATCGCCATGCGCTTGACCGGACGACCGTTGACGTGGATGCCGCGGGCGCCTTCGGCGACCGTCATCCACACCCCGCGGCGATCGACGTACAGCCGGATCGCCGGCGCTTCGTGTTCGCCGACCAGACCGACGGTGTCGCCGATCCGGCCGATGGCGTGAACGCCCGGCGAAAGCGGCATTTCGGGGTGATGGTGTTCGGGGAACCGCAGCTTCAGACCTTCCATGCGGCCGCAATCTACCATGCCGCCCGACGCGCCGCCCGCGTCCTCGCCCCGCCCTGTCCGGGCACAGGATCGCGACCCGCCCGGCGACATCCGGCGCGGCTGCCGCTATCCTTCGCCGACCGTTCGGGACCGCCAGGAAATCGTCGCAATGTCCATGATCGACATCCGCCATTCGCATTCGCTCAGTCTCGCCAAGGCGCGCAAGGCGGTCGAGGAAGTGGCGCAGAAGCTCTCCGATCGCTTCGAATTCGAATACGAATGGGACGGCGACGACCTGCACTTCAGCCGCTCCGGGGTGGACGGCAGGATCGCGCTGAGCCCCAAGGAACTGCACGTCACCGCCAAACTCGGCTTCCTGGTCTCGGCCTTCAAGGGTCCGATCGAGCACGAGATCCGCCGCGTGCTGGACGAACGCTTCAACTGACCGGCGGTCCGATCCGGGCGACTGGGTGAGGACGGCTCGGCCGGGACAGCGTCACCGCCCGCGGATCCGCCGCGACTGCGGCGGATGGGCATCGGGCAGGGGCGCGAACGGGTCCGGGTGGCCGGCGAACAACCGGCGCGCGACCTCGCGTTCGCTGCGTTCGATGTCGGCGATGAAATCGGCCACATCGTCCAATTTTGCGTAAGCCCCGAAGCCGCGCTCCAGGAACGACTGCAGCTCGCCGAAACCGGCCGCGCGCGCCGGGCCGCGCAGCATGGTCAGCAGCGCCGACACGCCGCGGCTGCGCAGCGCGTGGCCGAGACCGTAACCGGCGACCACGATCAGATCGATCTGGTGCGCGCGCAGCCGGGGCCGACCGACCTCGCGATAGGCCCGGGCGTAGAGCGCATCGTCCAGCGTGGTCCGCCGCGGGGCCAGCCGCTGCAGGGTCTCGGCCATGCGCAGGTCGAAGGCATGGCTTAGCGCGCCCAATTCGATCGCATCGACCAGCGTCTCGACCAGACTTTGCGGCATCAATCGCAGCATCATCGGCGCGACCCGCGCGATGTCGGCGTCGCGGCGGCTGAAATCGCGGTCGCCGTAGAGATCGGTGAGAAAGAACTCGGCCGCGGGCCGGCGTTTGGGATCGGCCATGAAGCCCTCGAAGCTCGCCGCCAGCCGCGCCGCCTGCCAGCGCCGCAGCACCGGCAGCGTACGCAGCGCGTTGCGCGGTTCGCGCTCGGCATCGTGCACGGCCCGATGCCAGGCCAGTCGACGGGTCAGGGCCTCGCCCAGGGCGCGCTTGTCTAGCCTGGCCCGTCCCCTCGCCAGATCCGGAGTCACCGTTTTCATCGTCGCCGATGATCGGCCCATGCCACGACCGCGGCAAGCCCCATGCGCGAAGGAGTGACCGGCACGACCCTCACAGGCACCGTGTCAGCAGAGGTATCCGCAATCGGATCAAACACTTGAGCCACCGCCGCGGTCGCGACCGGGGAATATCGACCATGGTCCAGGGCCCACCGCGGGGCTTTGGGCTACACTCCAGCGGTTCCCCTCGTATCGCCTGCATGCTCTCACTCCACGCCGCACCGCGCCCCGCCCGATCCCGACCCGGCAAACGCGCCGCCGCACGCGCCGTCGCCCCGGCCAACGTCCGCATCGGTCTGGCCATCGCCGGTGGCGGGCCGATCGGCGCCATGTACGAACTCGGCGCGCTGCGAGCGCTGGACGAAGCCCTGGACGGCATCGACCTCACCCGTCTGGACTGCTACGTCGGCGTCAGCAGCGGCGCTTTCCTCGCCGCC
>JBIJBH010000374.1:0-4203 GCA_044345315.1 Lysobacteraceae bacterium | reverse complement strand
GCCAGTCGACCTGCATCGGCATCGGCGGCGATCCGATCAACGGCACCAACTTCATCGACGCGCTCAAGCTGTTCCAGAACGACCCGCAGACCGAAGGCATCATCCTGGTCGGCGAGATCGGCGGCAGCGGCGAGGAAGAGGCCGCGGAGTACATCGCGCAGCACGTGACCAAGCCGGTGGTGAGCTTCATCGCCGGCGCCTCCGCCCCGAAGGGCAAGCGCATGGGCCACGCCGGCGCGATCGCCTCCGGCGGCACCGGCACCGCCGAGGGCAAGTTCGCCGCGCTGGAGAAGGCGGGCGTGACCACGGTGCGCTCGCCGGGCGATCTCGGCGCGGCGATCGCGAAGCGGCTGGCGAAGTAAACTGTCGCCGCACACCGAACGAAGGGCCGCCGCGTGCGGCCTTTCTTCGTTCGGGGGCCCGATTCCAGGAGTCCGCATGACCACGACCCTTCGCATCGCCCTCGCCCAGTTCGATTTCCCGGTCGGCGCGATCGACGACAACGCCGCGCGGATCGCGGAGATGATCGCGATCGCCCGCGACGAATACGGCGCGCAGATCGTGCTGTTCCCGGAGCTGGCGCTGTCGGGCTATCCGCCGGAAGACCTGCTGCTGCGGCCGAGTTTTCTGCGCGACTGCGCCGAGGCGCTGCAGCGGGTCGCGGCGGGGGTCGAGGGCATCGTCGCGGTGGTCGGCTGGCCCGAGGCCGCCGGCAGCGTGGTCTACAACGCCGCCAGCGTGCTCCGCGACGGCCGGATCGAGCGCACCTACCGCAAGCGCGAGCTGCCCAACTACGCGGTGTTCGACGAGCGCCGCTATTTCGACGTCGATCCGGATCGCGAGGACTGCGTGTTCGAGGTCGCGGGCGTGCCGGTCGGGCTCATCATCTGCGAAGACCTGTGGTTCGCCGAGCCGATCGCCGCCACCGTGCGCAAGGGCGCGCGTCTGGTGCTGGTGCCCAACGCTTCGCCGTTCGAGCGCGACAAGCATGCGCAGCGCGACGCGCTGCTGGCGCAGCGCACGCAGGAAACGCTGATCGACGGCCGCGGCGCGGCGATCGCCTATCTCAATCTGGTCGGCGGTCAGGACGCGCTGGTGTTCGACGGCGCGTCTGTGGTCGCGGACGGCGACGGCACCGTGCATCCGGCGGCGGCGGCGTTCACCGACCAGTGGCTGGTGGTCGATTACGACGACGCGACGCGCGCGTTCCTGCCGGTGCAGTGGATGGACGAAGGCGACGAAAGCCGCGATGCGCTTGCCTGGCGCGCGATCGTGCGCGGGATCCGCGATTACTGCGGGAAGAATGGATTCTCGAAGGTCTGGCTGGGGCTGTCCGGCGGCATCGATTCGTCGATGGTGCTGGCGCTGGCGGTGGATGCGCTGGGCGCGGAGAACGTCACCGTGGTGCGGATGCCTTCCCGCTACACCGCGGAACTGTCGAACGATCTGGCCGAGGAGCAGTGCCGCGCGCTGGGCGTGAAGATGCTGACGGTGCCGATCGAAAAGCCGTTCCAGGGGTATCTCGATGCGCTGGCCGAGACCTTCGATGGCAAGGCCGTGGACGTGACCGAGGAGAATCTGCAGTCGCGCACCCGCGGCGCGCTCCTGATGGCGCTGGCCAACAAGTTCGGCGGACTGCTGCTGACCACCGGCAACAAGAGTGAGTACGCGGTCGGCTACGCCACGATCTACGGCGACATGTGCGGCGGCTATGCGCCGATCAAGGACCTGTACAAGACCGAGGTGTTCGCGCTGTGCCGCTGGCGCAACACCGTCGGCGGCGCACCGGCCGGTTCGGCGGGCGGCGTGATTCCGCCGGCGGTGATCGCGCGCCCGCCCACCGCGGAGCTGCGCGAGAACCAGAAGGACGAGGATTCGCTGCCGCCCTACGACGTGCTCGACGCGATCCTGCTGCGGCACGTCGATCAGGAGCAGTCGCGCGACGAGATCGTGCGCGCCGGTTTCGATGCCGCGACCGTCGACCGGGTGCTGAAACTGGTGCGGATCGCCGAATGGAAGCGACATCAGGCGGCACCGGGGCCGAAGGTCTCGCGACGCGCGTTCGGGCGCGAGCGGCGCTATCCGATCACCAACGGCTACCGCCGTTGAGCCCGGCATGACCGCGGCCGTGAACGCGTTCCGCGAACGCTGGTACACCGCCGATTTCGATCAGCTGGACTGGCGCGGCGTGCATGTGCACGGGTTCCGAATCGTCGAAGGTGAGCACGGCACCGCCGAGCTGCAGTTGGACATCGACTTCCTGCTCGCCCGTCCGACGGATGCCGGCGATGGTCACGTCGTGGCCCAGGCCATGCTCCAGTTCCATGAGGTGTTCGGCCTGCGCTTTTCGCTCGATTACGTGGCCTGCAGCGCGGGCATGAGCGCATTCGCGATCGGTGCGGTCGAGCGCCGACCGCTGCGCGAGCGCGAGGATGCCGCGGACGGCGAAGACCACGGTCCCTGGCGCTGGCGGATCGAGCTGGGCTGGCCCGAGGGCATGCTCGAATTCGAGGCCTCCGGCTTCAGCCAGTGGCTGGTCGGCGAACCGGTCGAACAGTCGGACCCGTCGCTGTCGCCTGCGCAGCGGCTGTAGCCGGAAACGACCCGGAAACGACGACGCCGCCTCGCGGCGGCGTCGGAAGCGGCGCGGCGACCGGACGGGATTCAGTCCTTGTCGTCCATGTCGATCGCCGACTTCTCGCCGGCGAAGGGATTGAGCCGGCGGAACATCGACGGATGATCCGGCCACTCGCCGTCGCCGGTCAGCCAGGGGTGGCGGGGATCGCGCTGGCGCAGCTGTTCGCGGGCGCCGTCGGCGAGCGCGGTGTTGCCCAACTGCGCGTAGGCCTCGCCCATCACCGCGATCGCGTCGTTGTCGAAGGCGCTGTCGGGGTAGGTCTCGCGCATGTACTCGGCGCGCTCGACCGCGGCGACGTAGGCGGTGCGGCGCAGGTAGTACAGCGCGGTGTCGATCTCGTGGCGCGCGAACAGGTCGCGCAGGTCGCGCATGCGCTGGGCGGCGTCGGCGGCGTAGCGCGAGTTCGTGTAGCGCTCGGTGACGATCTTGAAGTCGTTGTAGGCCTGCTGCGGCGTGGCCAGATCGCGGCGGCTGGCGTCGAGGCGCCACACCCGCTGCAGGAACACGGTGTCGCGGCTGGAATTGACCAGGCCGCGCAGATAGTAGACATAGGCCGCGTTGCGGTGGGTCGGGTAGGTGCGCAGGAAGCGGTCGATGGTGGAAACCGCGTCCTCGTTGGCGCCCATCTTGTACTGGGCGTAGGCGGTTTCGATCAGGGCCTGCTCGGTGTAGACGCCGTAGGGATACTGGGCGACCAGGCGCTTGAAGGTCAGCACCGCGGAATCGAAGTTGCCGTTGCGGATCGACCGCTGGCCCTTGGCGTAGAGCTCGGCGACCGGCAGGCCTTCGTTCTCGTTCTCGTCCTTGAACACCCCCTTGATGCGGGCGCACCCGGAGGTGCCGAGGGCGAGGATCAGGACCAGCAGCACGGCGGGTCGCAGGGCGGGGAAGAACGGAAGGCGACGAAGGAGCATGCGGGCTGCTGCGGGGCGGATGAGCGGGCGATAATACCAGCCCAGGCGCCCCGGCCCGCTTAGGCAGGGCTGAATCGCCCGGCCCGGCCGCCGCGGTCGCCGCGGCCCGGTCGCCTCCGACGGCGGCCGGATCGCCGCCTGCGGTGCCGTCCACGCCGCCGTCCACGCCGTTCCGCAGGAGTTCCGATGTCCGCCCCCGACGCCCCGCCCCCCCACGCCCCGGCGCCTGCCGCGCGCACCGCCACGGTGCCGGATGCGGCCGCCGGTCGCCGTTTCGATGCGGTGCTGGCGGAGCTGTTCCCGGAGTATTCGCGCTCGCGTCTGGCCGAATGGATCAAGTCCGGCGACGCGCGCCTGGACGGGCGCGAGGTCCGCCCGCGCGACCCGGTCCACGGCGGCGAGACGGTCAGCCTGGTCGCGGCGCCGGAGATCCAGACCCGGTCCGAACCCGAGGACATCGCCCTCGATGTGCTCTACGAGGACGCCGAGGTACTCGTGATCGACAAGCCGCCGGGGCTGGTGGTGCACCCGGGCGCCGGCAATCCGGCCGGCACCCTGGTCAACGCGCTGCTGCACCGCGACCCGGCGCTGGCGCAGCTGCCGCGCGCCGGCATCGTCCATCGCCTGGACAAGGACACCTCCGGGGTGATG